>JBFZEO010000207.1:0-5055 GCA_041306845.1 Spirochaetota bacterium | reverse complement strand
GAGATTATTAGTTTTATGAAGAATGGGTAAAATTGCCGCTAATCTGTTTGTCTATCTATAAAAAAATAATTTTTTTCCCTGTATTCCAGGTCTGTTGCATTAAACATTAACCACTGTAAACTTGTAAAAAAAAATATTAACCAATTAAACATTGACTAAAAAAATCCGTTAGCTTATTATGAAAAACTCTCATAAATAACGGAGAATGCTGATGGATAAAAAATTGATAGATAAACTTGTTCGTCCCGACTGGGATCATTATTTTCTTAACATAGCCCGTGTTGTCGCTGAGCGGTCATCTTGTCTCCGCAACAAGGTCGGGGCGGTTATTGTGAGCAATAAAGATATAATCAGTACAGGTTATAATGGAGCCCCGCAATTTCAAAGGAATTGTCTGGAAATAGGTTCCTGCTATCGTGATAATAACACGATAAAGTCAGGAACGCAGCTTGAACGGTGCAGGGCTGTCGGCAGTCATGCGGAGTCCAATGCCATAAGTTTGGCGGCTCGAAATGGACATTCTACAAACGGAGCCACAATCTACATAGTCGGGCATAACTTTGTGTGTAATCAGTGTCGGGCGCTAATCGCTAATGCAAATATAAGAAGGGTAGTTTTGTTGACTCCAGATAATGAGATGAAGGAGTTTATACCGGAAAGCGACTGGAATGTTCATCCGGTGGATGATTTGTAAAAATCGTCGTTGTGGATGATTTGTAAAAATCGTCGTTGTGGATGTGTTATAAAAAAATGATTTTGATAAAAAAGCTGGTCGCCTGTTTTACAGGTTTTACAATCCGAGATCTTTGAAGAGATTTTCATTCACACCGGGATCGCTCTCCTCTGACAGCACAATAATCCATTCAAAAAAGGACTCAAAATCAAACCTCGACAGAAGATAGATGAACTCGAAACGCTTTAACTCGTTGCGAATGATCTTTTTAAAGAGAGTCTGACTGTAACCGATTGCGTTATCGAAGGAGATTTGCATCATTCTGTCTATGCCGTCTGTGATGGACTCGAGCTCCTGTTCGTATGCCGGCATGTCTCTGAGAATGTTATCCGGGTAGCTCAGTATCTGGAAGACCCGTTTATAAAGAGTCTCTTCAAATCTTTCAACCTGTTCCATATAATTGGTTGTTTTTTCAAAGTCCTCCCTTTCGGACTTGACGAGTAGCATAGAATAGACAGCAAGGAGGGCGTAGATCTCAATCAGCGAATTAAAATATCTCTTTAGTTTATCGGAGCGTGACTTGCCTTTGATAAAAAAGTTAAACAGGAGATCGTAGATTACGATCCTGTTTTCTATGTTTAGGGAGTTCCATTCCAAGTAGAGCTCCTCCGGTATAAAAAGTGTGTAGAGGCTGATGAGACTCCGCTTTAGGTTGTCGTCGAACACTCTTGATTTGATATACTCTTCGAGTTCCTTGAGAATGGTATTCTTGGTTTCGATGAGAGATTTTTTTAAAAAAGCTATATTTCCCGAGAGTTTGAAGAGTTCACTCTTTTTGATTGTTCTCAGAAAGGATTTGCTGTTTTTTTCAGAAATCCTTGATCCGAGATCGTTGAGCGTGATATCGTTCCTGTACTCTTCTATAATCTCTTTCAGGAAATTATTAAGCATTTTTTACCTTTACTGCTATCTCATTGATCGGCAGGTTCTTGTATTCTGTTCCGGTAGTTATATCTTTTAGATTGACAGTCTGGTTTGCTATCTCGTCACTTCCGGCTATTATAGCCCAGCGAATTCCTTTTCTTTCTGCATATTTAAACTGATTTTGTATCTTTTGTTTTTCAAATATCATTTCACAGTTTATATCTCCATTCCTGAGAACTCCGGCGACTTTGCTGTAATATGGGATGTCGTTACTGTCAAGGTGGAATATTACTGCTTTTGAGACTGTTTTATCGCCGCCGAGCAGTTTTTTGTCCTCGAGGAGAGCGAGGAGTCTGTCGAGTCCGAATGAGGCTCCGATGCCGGTTACGACGTTCTTGCTGTAGAGTCCTGTCAGATTGTCATAACGCCCGCCTGAACATACCGAACCGAACCCTTTGCTGTCCTCAACGAACGTTTCAAAGACTATCCCTGTGTAGTAGTCGAGCCCTCTTGTTATTGCCGGATTGAAGGCAAACGAGTCGAGATTGCCGGCTTGTTTGATGAATGTGAATATTGAGATCATATCGGCAGCTGTCTGTTTGTATTCATTGGAAACCATTCCGGAGAGTTCGTTTAACGATGTGAATATCTCCTCGCCAGTTATCCCGGACTTGTCCGGGGTGTCAAGTTTTAGAATGGAAAGGAGTTTTTCTATCTTACCGGCGTCTATTCCATTATCGGAGACGAGGATTCTCTTTACTTCATCTCTACCAATTTTAAATATCTTATCGATTGTCTGAAGAATTGCAGAACTTTTATCGAGTAGTCCCATTGACTCAAGTATCCCGCCGAGGAGTTTGCGGTTGTTGACGTTTATTACAAACTTGCCGCAGTCAAAGGTCTCCATTCCACACCGGATAAGATCGAGTATCTCATAATCGGCACCTATAGATTGTGATCCGAGGATGTCAAAGTCGCACTGATAAAACTCTCGGTACCGACCTTTCTGGGTGTTTTCGCCGCGCCATACCGGTGCTATGTGGTATCTTTTGAATGGGAAAGTCAGCTCATTAAAATGAAGAGAAACGAACCTCGCCAGCGGAACTGTAAGGTCGAATCTGAGGGCAACATCGCGTTCCCCATGGTCTTTGAATCTGTAAATCTGTTTGTCGGTCTCTCCGCCGCCTTTGCCCAGAAGGATCTCTGTATATTCAAGTGCCGGAGTATCAATCGGGGAGAATCCGTAGGACTCGAAGATTGACTCAAGCGTTCTTATTATTTTCTTTTTTGGGATCATTATTTCCGGCGTGCTGTCGCGGAAACCTTTAAGGATTTTGGGATCGATCATAAAAATAGTACCTCACATATCAAATTTAATATCGTTTAAGCTATGCTAAAAATTGAGTAAAATCATAGTTGTTCAATGAAAAAGTATTTTTATTGCAATCTAAGATTTTATTTTTTAGTATCTGTTTGTAAATATAGATGTTTTAATTTTCTAAGTTTCTTATATATTAAAAAAACGATAATGTTAATCAAAATTTGGTGGAGGGGAAAATTTAATGGTTTTATGTTCAGTAGTCTAAAAATTTTGCCTATGGTAAAAATTTATAAGATAAAAAAAAAGAGCTATTTTAAGCTAATAAATAAGGAATTGGGAAAGTGTTTTTGCAAATAACAGTAGGACTGACACTATGATTAACTCAAGACTGGACAAAAATTGATTTTATAGGGTGGCAAAAGATAAAAATGCGGGTTGTCCCAATAATAAAGTAAACACTTGTCTTTCAGATTGTTAAGGTGTGCATTCCCGATTGGGATGATTAGTTGGATTTCTTGTCTTTCAGGTCTTAATTGGCCTAATTTTTTATAGAATCCGGACTTTTGTGACGTATGAGAAGCTGTTTACGTATTCTATCCGATCAATATTTTGCTTATGGTAATTTTTTTGGGTTTCAGGGTTAGCCCAGCGTTTCCAAACTTTTACGCTTTTAACCTGTTGCATCCAGTGAGTATATTTCTTGAATATAAAAACTCTAAGTTTCTCCTCGCCCAACGTCTTTAACTTCCGCAGGTACATTCTCATGACAAACCTCAGGACAGCGCCCTTGCTCCTCAGTTTAAAATAATTCTGAAAATGAAACAGCTTGTATTTCAGATCGCGGTCGATTAAAAGGCGCCTTTTGGTCTTAATTTCGAGTAGACCCTCGCCAAAAGTGCCGCATGGTAGATCAGAAAACTTAAAACTTACCTTGTCGAGAAAAAAGATAGCCTCCCGCAACGCCATATTTATGAAAGTTGAAAATTTCATTTTATGCTGCCTGGCGCCTTTTTTAATTTCCTTGTGCAGTTTGGTGTCGAAAAGTACGTGGAATGGTACGAGGTCTGTCTCATCGTTTGTGCAGATATTCTCATTCATAATAAAACTCCTTATTCTATTAATTAAATGAAAAAACTTGGATTTTCGATTACAGAGGATGACCAAAAACTTTTATTTTTTTTGCCTATGGTAAAAAATTACAATTTTAAAAAAACAATCCCCTATTCCCATTTTCCCTCTATATTGCCGGCGAGGCCAGTAAGAATTACGGCAGTACGCTTACAAGCATTGTAAACGTACTGCCGTAAACTTACGCCTGCCAGCCGGCAGAAGCAGATTTATAAGAGCGCAGCTCTTATAAAAATTCCTCTATTTATCAATCAACACAACGACGCTTCTTTTCTTAACGGTTATAATTGAGGAATTTATCCTCGGTTCACTTCCTTTATCATAATATCCCTTTTCATCAGAGGTGTCCACGGAGAGATACCAGATTTTGTCCTTTCCGCTCTCCGGCAGGTTAAAATGGAGATCCTCCCAGTATGTATTCATGGCAACATATATATTGTTGTCCTCGTAATCGCCGCCGGTTTCCGCCATAGATCCGTCGATCATAAAAGCCAGAGCCCTTGATTCCACGCCCCAGTCCGGATCGTAAACATTTATCCCGTGCCAGCTTATGTCGGGGATCTTGTTGCCGGCGGTGTCGAGTCCTGTGAAAAATGAGGATCTTTTAAGCGCCGGGTGTTTCTTGCGGAATTCTATGAGGTGCTTTACGAATTCAAAATATTTTCTGTTTTTATTGAGTAGAGTCCAGTCTATCCAGTTCAGTTTGTTGTCGTGGCAGTATGTGTTGTTGTTCCCGGATTTACTGAATTTTATCTCGTCACCGCTCAGGATCATCGGTATCCCCTGACTCACGAGGAGGATAGTCATCATGTTTTTCATCTGACGTTCCCTCAGGTCAAGTATCTGTTTATCCTGAGTTTCTCCCTCGGCGCCGCAGTTCCAGCTGAGGTTGTTGTCGTTGCCGTCCCTGTTGTCCTCGCCGTTCTCCTCGTTGTGCTTTGAGTTGTAGCTCACCAGGTCGTACAGCGTGAACCCGTCATGAGCAGTGAGGAAATTTATGCTGTGGAAT
>JBFZEO010000205.1:0-7353 GCA_041306845.1 Spirochaetota bacterium | reverse complement strand
ACATTTGATGGTAAAGTTATTCTTAAATAATAAAAATTTAAAGAATGATAAGGATGGAGAGGCGTTATTCGCCTCTTCTTCTTTGAAGTTTAATAAAGTTTTAGATAGTGTTTTTAGAAAAATTCTTCTTGCTGCGGCTTTGTGTGTTGTTGTTATAGTTGTTTTTATGCTTATAACACTGATTATCTCATCGCTTCCATCTATTAAGAAGTTTGGAGCTGTTTTCTTTCTGAACAATATATGGGATTATAAAACAGAAACCTTTGGTGCGTGGGCATTCATAATTGGTACTGTCGAGACTTCATTTCTAGCATTGGCAATATCACTCCCATTCTCAATATCAATCTCGATACTGCTCGGTGTTTACTTAAAGCAGGGCATATTATCGAATTTTATCAAAACCATGACTGAACTTCTCGCCGGCATTCCGTCGGTTATTTATGGATTCTGGGGATTTTTTTTCCTGGGACCGATAATAAGAGATTTGGCTATCCGTGTAGGATATACAGGTAGCACCGGTTATGGTGTGTTGACATCTGCAATTGTCCTCTCGATAATGATAATTCCTTATACTGCTTCAATGGGGAGAGAGGTTATTGAACTGGTGCCAAATTACCTCATAGAAGGGGCTTATGGACTTGGAGCAACAAGGCTTGAAGTTGTAACAAGAGTCATGATTCCGTACTCTTTTTCCGGTATATTTGCAGGAATAATCCTTTCACTTGGACGTGCTCTTGGTGAAACGATGGCGGTGACGATGTTGATAGGTAATACTAACGGTGTTCCAAAGTCTGTTTTCGATACTGGGAATACGATAGCCTCGGTAATTGCCAATCAGTTTGGTGAGGCCGGCGGTATTCAGATGTCAACGTTAATCGAACTTGGTTTTGTGCTGATGGTTATAACTCTTGTTGTAAATCTTATCGGCAAATATATTATTAAGAAATTTACTATGGAGTAGGTTTAAAATATGGATAGATCTGATAAGCAGCTTGTATGGCTTTTTACTAAGTATTTGATTTTTGTGTTTGTAATATTTATTGTTTCGATAGCCCTTATTTTTCCTCTTTTTTTAATCGTGTTTATGATAATTCAGAAGGGGCTCTCTGTAATAAACCTTGATTTTATTTTTAAAGAGAGACGACTTTTGGGGAGTCTTACAGGCGGTGTATTTAAGGATATTATCGGATCATTTATTGTTATCTTCTGGTCATTGTTGATTTCACTCCCTTTTGGAGTTTTTACCGGGGTTTATCTCGCGGAGAACAGAAAATCAAAACTCTCTTTTATTATACAGTGGAGTATTGATATTCTGCAGGGGGTACCCTCAGTTGTTATAGGACTTATTGTAAGTGTGTGGTTTGTAAAATCAAAAATTTTTGGACCGTCAGCGATTGCTGGTAGTATAGCCTTATCTTTTATGATGCTGCCGGTTATTATAAAATCAACAGAAGAAACGATTAAACTTATCCCGGATATATATAAAGAGGCCTCCATAGCACTTGGAGTGCCCTACTACAAGACAATCTTAAAAATTATCATACCGGCAGCTCTCAGCGGGATAACTACCGGTGTACTGCTTGGTGTGGCAAGAATTGCCGGTGAAACAGCACCGCTCTTGTTTACAGCTTTTGGTAACAATTTCATGAGTACAAGTATATTCAAGCCTATAAACACTCTCCCTCAACTGATTTACAGTTATTCGATGGATGCATCGCCAAATTCACATGTTACGGCGTGGGGAGCATCGTTTGTGTTGATAGTGCTTATATTGTCAATAAATATAATTTCTAAACTGGTGGTTAAAAGATGGAAAATAAAATTCTAACTGCAGAAAATCTGCATGTTTATTATAGTGACAAAATTGCAGTAAAAAACGTGAATGTTTCTTTTGCTGCAAATAAGATCACAGCTATAATGGGGCCTTCCGGCTGCGGTAAGACAACTCTTTTAAGATGTTTGAATAGAATACATGAGCTTATACCAACTGTCAGGGTTGACGGTAAGATCATGCTGCGTGATGAGGATATACTTCAAGTCGATCCGATCCTTGTAAGGCGTAAGGTTGGAATGGTTTTTCAGCGTCCAAATCCATTCCCCACAATGAACATATATGATAATGTTATCGCAGGATACAAATTAAACGGGATAAAAAAGAAGAAGTCTGAGTTTGATGAAATAGTTGAAAAATCACTGAGAAAAGCTAATCTATGGAATGAGGTCAATAATGATCTTCACAAGAAAGGCACATTCCTCTCCGGCGGACAGCAGCAGAGGTTGTGTATAGCGAGAGCTCTTGCTATGAATCCGGAGGTTATCCTGCTTGATGAGCCAACTTCGGCATTGGATCCGATCTCAACTCTTCATATCGAGGAGTTGCTTGTTGAGTTAAAAAATAATGTGACGATAATCATTGTGACTCACAATCTCGCTCAGGCGGGTAGAATCTCTGATTATACTGCATTTATGTATCTTGGAGAATTGGTTGAGTTTGGTCATACAGAAAAAGTTTTTACGAACCCTAAAGATGAGAGAACAGAGCGGTTCCTGACGGGTAAATTCGGTTAAAAAAAAGTAAAGATAATAATAAAGAGGAGAATTAAGCAGCATGATATCCGGTAAAATTTTGGAGTTAAAAGAGCATATAATTAATCAGGCCAACATGGTAGAAAAAATGATATCCATGAGTATTGAGGGACTTTTAAATAAAGATGTTGATCTTTTGAAACACCTCAAGAAGAAACTCGAAAAAAAAGTTGATAAAGGGGAAATCAAAATCGATGAGGCGTGTGCTTCTATTCTTGCTCTTTTTCATCCGGAAGCTAAAGATTTGAGAACTGTTTTTATGATATCTAAGATGAATTATGATCTTGAGAGAATGGGGGATCATTGCGTAAACATAGCTCAGAGTGCAATTTTCTTATCGGACAAAGAACTTGTTAAACCTCTTGTTGATCTGCCGAGAATGGCGGAGGAGACACTTAAGATGCTCCAGGACTGCATGAAATCGTTTATCAATGAGAATACATATCTTGCGAATAATGTTTGTGAGCGGGATCAGGTAGTTGATGATCTGGCAGATCAGATATTCAGAGAGCTTTTGACATACATGATAGCGAGTCCAAAAACAATTGAAAGGTCGATGAGTCTTTTGAGAATTTCGGGTAATTTTGAAAGGATTGCCGATCTCACAACTAACATAGCCGAAGATGTTATCTATATAGTCGAGGGACGTATCGTTAAACACAGAAAGATCAAGAAAATTAAGGATGAAGAAAAAACAGAAGGTAGTGAGGATGCATGATGTAAAACGGGCTGTCTCATAAAGTAAAATTTAATTTATTGTATTAAACTTCGAAAATACTATTTAAATTAGCTTTTGAGACAGCTCGGGGTAACATTTACAAATCTAAACTTATTGGTCAAGCCATCTGTCTACATATTCATCGATGATATGGCTGCCGGGTTTTGAGAAGCTGTAAACACGGTTGCTTGTGTGCAGCCCGTCTTTGGTTGCCTCACATCGTTCCCAGTCTCCTCGGTATACTTTAAATTCCATTTTTGTTCCAAGTTTATATTTTACGGTATAACTGTACGTATTTTTACCGGATTTCTTGGCTATAAAGTAGTCAAGTTTTCCAGGATCATTTTTAAGTTCAGTTGCGCAATTCCATCCGGAAACTCCATATTTTGATACCCCATGCGGAACATAAATAACATCTCTCTCAGGTGTCGAGTCCGGAACATGAATTTGTATTGTTAGGGTCGCCTCGGGAACGATAACTTCTCGTGTTGGATAATCGGTAATGAGCGGGGCAATTGAGTCAGATTTTAGTAGAATGGAACTGAATGTCCCAACTTGTACCAGACTGTCTTTAGGATAAATTTTATTCGTCAGCAAATCTATACATTCACCTTTAACCTTGATCTCACATCCCTTAGTGAAACTCTGATTGTGAACTGCATATATTTTATATCCTAATCCTTCACTTGTTATCCTGTATCCGAATGTTCCACCCGGAGTACCGATAGGTTCAAATACACCGGCGCCGAGTACTGGATACTTTTTCCTTAACATGATAAGCTGCCTATAAAAATTATAGAGGCTTTCCGGATCTTTTGACTGCTCTTCGATGGATATCCCGTCGTCTGGCTGTATATTCATACTGGTTCTTCCGTAGATTTCCGGATCCATCACTGTCATCCCAGCTCCCTTGCCTGATTCGTACCAGTCAAATGGCTCCCTTTTATTAGGATCGCCCTGATTACCGCCGCCCCCTTTCATTCCAAGTTCATCACCATAATAAATAAAAGGGATGCCCGGCATTGTAAATTGCAGAACTGCTGCTTTTTTAAGTTTAAGAATGTTACCATCAATTTCTGATGCAAAACGTACCCGGTCATGATTTCCTATTATTACAGAATCAACAAATGCCGGATTGTACTTACTGTAGATTTTATTTTTCTTACCCGTAAACTGCACGAAATCCGTGAGAACAAGATCCATCGAACTGTGTGCTGTAATTATGTTGTACAGAGGGAAATTAAATGCGGAGTTCATTCCCTTTAGATATGGGGCTATCAGCGGACTATCATCTATTCCCTCAAAGTTAACTTCACCAACGATAAATAAATTCTTATTGTATGTTCTTACATAATCGGAGAATTCGATCCACCATGTTATAGTTCGCTCTTTGCTGTAACTGTAGATCATTTGTGCAACATCAAGACGGAAACCGTCTATTCCTTTTTTTACCCAGAATTTTCCGGTTTCCCGAACAGCATCCCGAACCTTCTGTTCGTCATAGTTAAGCGACGGCATATCGCTTCCTGGCCCGAATTCATATAGATAGTATTTACCGTCTTTTTGTAATACATAATTATCATTCACTTTCTTGTCTGAGGAAATATAAAAATTCTTGTAAAAATTGTCTCCGGCTACCGCTTTTTGAAACCATTCATGACTTGCTGATGTGTGATTGACCACAAAATCGATGACAATCTTCATATCACGTTTGTGAGCTTCTTTAATTAGCCGGTCAAAATCCTTCATGGTACCGTAATCGGGATGTATTTTATCGTAATTACTCACGTTATAACCGTGATATGAGGGAGACGGATGGATAGGCATGAGCCAGATCGCATCAGCACCGAGGTTTTTTATATAGTCAAGTTTTTCCGTCAATCCTTTCAGATCTCCGCGTCCGTCTCCGTTGCCGTCAAAAAAACTTCTTACAAATACCTGATAAAAAACAGTTCCTGAGTTTGGGAATATATTTTTACCATTCATAGATAAAATACTGCAAAAAAGAAATATTAATGTAAATCTTATAATATTTTTTCTCATTTTCTACCATCCTTTAGATACTAAACCGGTTTAGTGAATCCATAGTAATGCCAAATAGATAAAATGTCAAGGGTTAAGATATTTAATTATTATAGATTGGTTAGTAAATATCCGAAAAAACAATAAACCTAAAAGTCCGAATACTATTTTTTGATCTGACTTGATGAAATAATCATAGACAATTCAGGTATATTGGAATATAAATTTTGTTTAATTGAGATAATACGATTTGAAAATAATTTAATATTACCGGATACTTAAATGAAATTAACAATTAATGATATCGCCCGTAAAGCCGGTGTTTCAAAATCAACTGTTTCAAATGTTATTAATAACTATTTATGGGTACCGGAGTCAACAAAGGAAAAAGTGCTTCAGGTTATGCGGGATATGAATTATGTTCCGGATAAAACAGCCCGTAATCTCGCCGGCAAAAAACGTCATCAAGTTGCTGTTATTATTGATACCGAACAGAATAATTATTTCAACGATGCCTTTTTTTACTCCATCCTTTGCGGTGCAGAATCAGTCTTATCTTCAGCAGACTTTGATATTTCAATCTGTAATAGAAACCAGCTTACTAATGAGATGCTATTTATGGACAGATTTATTTTGAATGGGGGTGTTTCCGGTCTTATCATCCCGGCTCATATTCTCACAGAAACGATTAAAAGCAGGCTCGTCAAAGATTTATTCCCTTTTGTTGTGATAGGTGACTCAAAAGAAAGTTCAATTATGTCTGTCAATATTTCCAATTCTGTCGGATCATATCTTGCGGTAGAACTTTTCGCAAGTAAAGGATACCGGTCATTGGCATATGTTGGCGGATCATTTAACGAAATAATTCCTTCTGAAAGAATGAATGCTGCGTTGAAAGCATGCGGGCAATATGGTATACGATCTTGTATCATTAAGGAATGTCCGGATACTGTCAGCGATTCGTACAATGCGATGTGTGAGCTTTTATCGAGCTCCGAACCCCCTGATGCTGTACTCTGTAATGATAATTTTTCAGCACTTGGGGTGTATACAGCCGTCAGAGAAAAGTCTTTATCCATACCGGATGATGTGGGAGTAATCACATTTAATACAATCCCTATTGCATCATATCTTAACCCTCCGGTAACAGCCGTAAAGATAGATACATTTGGTCTCGGTGTAAAAGCTGCTTTGTTGTTGAATGAGATGCTGCTGTCTGCATCCGGAATTGAACATATTCATCATGATATCATTCCCGAATTAGAAATTACGGGTTCTGTTAGAATGTAGGTTATTTGATACTTTAATCTTGAAATATTTTTTAGATCTGCATTGCGCTTTTGGTTGTTATTACGAATTGCGTAATAACAACCAAAAAGTACGAAAATCTGCTGTGTGCTATTATATTACAGCGGATTTTATGAGCAGCGGATTTTAATATTTACTGTTAAATTTTGCTTTATCGATCAGTTTTAGTGCAGTCGAGTAGAGTTTATTATCCCGTATAAATTTTACATTCACAACATCCATGTCTTTTTTATTTTTTAAAACTTCCGTCAGTGATGAATAATCCGTTATTTTTATGCCGTCAACTTCGGTGATCACATCACCTCCGATATAGATAACTTTGCTGCCGTAATATGCCCGCTTTGTGCCGCCTCTGATCCCTGCGCGTTCTGCCTCTCCGCCCTGTGCCGTCTGCATTACCATCAGCCCAGTTTCAGTATTTATATTTAGCGCATATGAGAGTCTCCTGGTCATCGGCAGGAAAGTTGCGTCGATCCATCCCCGTTTTACATAACCGTATTTAATTAATTCTGGAACAATCTCTTTTATCTTGCTTACAGGGATTGCGAAACCTATTCCCACTGAACCGCTGGAGGGGGAGATTATCATTGTGTTGATCCCTATCATGTTGCCTGATGAATCAATAAGCGGACCGCCTGAGTTGCCGGGATTGATGGATGCATCTGTCTGAATTGCACCCTCTATTATGTTCCCGGTGTTTGTCTTTATGTTTCTGGAAA
>JBFZEO010000200.1:0-3302 GCA_041306845.1 Spirochaetota bacterium | reverse complement strand
AGGATAAAGATAAAAGATATATGTGTTTGTTTGCAAAGGGAGAGTCGATTAACTTCGCAACTGTGATGGATGGAAAGATTGATAACGTTTACGATGTGACTATGTACAAATTAAACAGGAAGATGAAAAAAGGTTCCTTGTCTCGATGGATTGACATCAACGATGATAAGAAAAAGCAGGACGATGAGATATTTTATCTATGGTATTGAAATGTAAATTCTCCGTCCCATTCTCTCCACATATGTGGAGTCCTCGGACACCAGCTTTCCTAATAAAAGTCACTCCATGAGCAGTTTTATCTTGGTAGAAATATAAACGATAGAGTCGCTTTTCAATGTGTAGCGGTAGAAGCTCGTGCCGTCAATTTGCTCTGTTATGCTGTCGTAATATTTGACGTATTTGCCCTTTTTGTTTTTATCAACCCACAGCACGAGCGAGATGTCGCCGCCGGAGATCTCGATCGCAGTCATTCCGTTCTTTCCGATCACCGAACCAGAGTTAAATATCGACGGGATCACAAGTCCATTCTCACTGTACTTGCTCTCTACCGAGGCGTAGTCGATGTTGTCGTTCTGCAGTCTTGATAACTCGATCCTGCTTTGGAGTATCTCTTTCTTGATGGAATGGAGTTTTTCCTCCGGAGCGTTGATGTATGACCTCACCAAATTCTCGATCTTGTATTTTATCATGGCGATCTCGGAAACAGACTCAAAAAGCGGACGGTGAGTATGCCCGATAATCGATATGATCTTGCGGGAGTTAGAAAATTCATAAACTTTCTGTTCGAGTTTATGAATTTTCTGATTTTCAAATGAGCGGGTTATGTTTTTGATGCCGAGCGGATTGGCAAAGTAACGGAGGAAAAACTTTGAAATTTGAGCCGCTTTTGAATAGTACCCGGAGACCTGATGTCCATGAAAGATAAAAATCGGACACTCTTTATATAACAAAACCAGCCCGTCGAGGAGTTGTCTGTTTATGTCGGAATGGGATTCTCGTGATAATGCGCTGTCGTGATTGCCGATCAGTTTAAAAAGCCTTTTTTCATTGTCAAACATCTCAAATATATCGTAAAGATCAGCCCAGCGCGACTTGATAGTGTCGAGACGAATCCTCTGTAACTCCTCAATGTCCCCATTCAGCACCAGCTTAAACCTGTGGTCATAGTAATATTTCTTAATTATATGAAAAAACATCTCGCTGTTGTTAGTAAAGTCGTCCCTTTTCTTGCGGCTGCCGAGATGAAAATCACTAAAGATCACAAATTTATCACTATCATCTATGTTTAACTTCGGTGAATTATTAAAAATATTGTCCAGTAAATCAAATTCAGTCTTTCCCATTCTTTGCTCTGTTTTTATAGATGTTGTTTGTTGATACTGTAGAATAACTTTATTTTTGAGAGTTCAAACAAACTTAAAACGATAATTAAAAGTATTAATTTGGAATTTATCTACAACATCTTTATAACTCAATATTTAATATTTTCTTAATATTCTCGCATAAGATTTTCTGTTTATCACTATCGCATATATTTAATTTTTTAATAATATCAATTGTATTTCTTGCACTATCAATACCATATGGTGTGTCTGACCCAAATATAAGATTATCACACCCAATTTCATTTATCGCAAAGATAAGCTTTTCCAAAGTTAACCAATAGCAATTGGATATATCAAAATAAACTTTGTTTTTAATTTCATTAAAATTAAAACAAAACTCTTCGATACCAAAACAATGTGCAATAATAAATTTTGCTTTGGAATTACGAGCAAGTTTTGATAAATCTTTTGCGTCTTTTCCTGAATAAAGATGTATTACGATTGGTAAATTATATTTTTCTGCAAATGCTACAATTTTCTGAAAAAACAACGAGTCTATCTTAAAATAGCGCCAACATTGATGTATTTTTATTCCTGAAAAACACATGATTTTGTAGTCATTTTCAATTTGATCTATATTGTTTTTTGTAACCCAGTAAAATTGAATAATTTTATCGGGCATTTGACGTTTTAAATTCCAGACATATCGATTCCCATCGCTTATTTTCTTTGTAGCTCCTGTTAGACGTGTGACTATTCTTATGATTTTGTTAAATATTATTAAGACATCCGATTTGGGTTTTCTGAATGAGTAGGTTTTTGAACTATTTAATTCACCTGGAAAAAGTATTACCTTATTAATTTCATTTTGTGTAATTGATTTTAGAATCGAATCTTTATTTAAGTATTCACCGCATGCATGTCCATGAGCATCAATAATCATTGCTAACTCCCTATAAATATTTCCCTGTAGAGGCATTCTACCATTTTATTATAGATAAAAAAAATAAATTTGTGTATAAGATAATTTGGAGTTTGCTGATGAAAGAACGTTTTAAGGTGTTGTTTGAGTGTTTAATTTTAGTTGCAGCGATGTTTATGCTGTTGCTTGTGAGTTCTCTTGCTTTCTTTCAAGGTTTTTCGTTTTATGAACATAATATCTATAACTATATCAGACTATTTTTGATTTCTTCCTTAATAATTGTTATACTTTTTGTTGCTTACCGTTTTTATATCTATAAAAGCAGATCACCATTCACAGAGATCAAAAGTCGTTGTTCCTCTCTGGGCTGGCTGCTGCCGTTTGTTTTTTGTGCTTTTGTTTTTGTGGTGAATGGAACCGGACTGCTGGAATACAGTTTGTTTGGGATAAAACCGCAGGATAACCGGGCGATCAGTTACTTTATAAATAACTTTGGAGCATCCGGGTTTGTGCTCTCTATCCTTTTTATTGCAGTGATGCCGGCTGTTTTTGAGGAATTCCTGTTCAGGGGTATCCTGCAGCGGCGGCTTTCGAGCGTTTTGGGGCCATTTTCGGCTGTTATTATTACTTCAGTTGTTTTCGCACTCTGTCATTTTGAGGTTGGGGTTTTCCTCCCGATTTTCATTCTATCTGTTTTTCTTGGGAGCGTTTATTATAAATGGGGCGGTATTCTGGGTTCCATCCTGTTTCACTTCTTGAACAACCTCATGAGTGTTTTATCGATAAGATTTGCTGCAGATTGCGAGATAGACAGCTGGTGCATTCTCCTTATGATACCAGGAGTTATAATCGCAGGAATATTTATTTTTTATACATTTTTTTATAAGAAGAATACTGGAGTGACCGATCAAATTGGAGAAGTTTAACAACGTAATTCAGATATACAGGATGTTCTTAAGTCAGGTTGTCAGGTCAGACGGGATAGTTGCGGATTGTACAGCCGGTAACGGTTGTGATACCGAGTTTCTGTGCGGACTGTGCGGTTCCGGATTTGT
>JBFZEO010000198.1:0-9030 GCA_041306845.1 Spirochaetota bacterium | reverse complement strand
CCTCCGTTTTGATTTGATATAAAGGGCACCTCTAATAACCTACTTTGTTTGAAATGCAAAGCAGGTTATTAGAGGTACCCTAAAACGAGCCCGTCACTCAAAATGTAATCGGGCTCGTTTTACTATAACATGGTATTACAAAATCTTATTTAATAATCCTTTTTTATAAAGGTACTCTGCGTTTAGTACAGCTGCTCCGGCAGCACCTCTAATAGTGTTGTGTCCCATTACAACCATTTTATAATCAAAAATGTTACACTTTCTGATTCTGCCTACATAAGTTCCCATCCCTTTGTCTTTGCAAGCGTCGAGTCTCGGTTGAGGTCTGTCCTGCTCTTCCATTACTGTTACAACTTTTTTAGGTGCCATAGGGAGTCCCATTTGTTGCGGTTCAGCATCAAAGCTGTTAAGGGCGCTTTTTAATTCCTCGATTGTCGGTTTTTTCTTAAACAAAACACTGACTGTTTCAGTATGTCCGTCTATAACAGGTACTCTGTTGCAGTGCGCACTGACAACAAAGTCTGCGTCTTCTATTTTCCCGTTTTTATATTTACCGAGCATTTTCTTTAGTTCAATCTCGATCTTTTCCTCTTCGCCGCCGATGTATGGAACAACGTTCCCGAGGATGTCAAGCGAAGGGACTCCAGGATATCCGGCGCCGGAAACAGCCTGCATTGTTGTAACAATCAGTTTCTCAATTCCGAATTTTTCATGAAGCGGAGCAAGTGCAATTGCAAGGAACATTGTAGAACAATTTGAATTTGTAACAATAAATCCTTTTGTTTTCTGATCGTCGATTAGTTTAAAATGCTCACTGTTTATCTCAGGAATGGAGATCGGTACATTGTCATCCATTCTGTGGTTTTTTGAATTTGATATAATAGCGTAACCGCGTTCTGCGAGGTTTGACTCTATTTCGCCGGCAACTGACGCATCGAGACCGCTGAAAAGTATTTTACCTTCAATCTTTTCGTCATAGGTCTTTACTGTCATGTTTTTTATAGATTCGGGGATAACCATCTCCTGTTTCCATGAAACGGCTTCCATATATTTTTTACCTTTACTTCTATCTGAAGCTACAAGATCTGATATCTCAAAATAGGGATGATCTTGAAGAATTGTTATAAATTTCTGACCAACGGTACCTGTTGCACCAAGGATACCAACTTTAATCTTCGCCATAAATATCTCCGATGATTTTTAAAAATTTGATACCTTATATTATATTTTTGCTTTTTATTCAATTACTATATATATATTTGACAAATTTATTATATATTATATATATTTTATAGAGTGAATGGGTGATAATGTCAAAAACTGAAAATAACTTTTTGTATATCTGCGGTAAATGCGGCGGAGAGGTCTCTAAGGATGATGTCGTCTGTCCAAAATGTAAGGCAAGACTCGGTAACATAAGGTGCCCGTACTGCAATTATATAGGGAGTGTCAAGAATTTTAAAAATGACATTTGTCCGGTATGCGGCAGGAAAAATAAACTGAAATCAAAATCTGAAAAATCCTATCCGGATAATAAAACCGTTGCTAATGATAAAGGATTCCTTGCAAAATATTTTAAAGTGATTTTTTTATCCTTGCTGGCAGTTTCATCAGTTATCGTTCTGATATTTCTCAAGTATTTCAATTTGCTGTAGAATGGTATTTTATGGTACTTCTTAGAATTTGCTTTGGACAAATTGTAAATTTTGACCATAGGGTAAAAAATTACAAACTAAAAAGAATGATGAAAATTTGAGTAATCACCTTTACTAAAAAAAGAAATTGCAAATAAATTATATAAATATTATTATAAAAGATGACCTGTTCTCTTGTTACCTAATAATATCCGGAGTTTTATATGGCAAAAATACTTATAGCTGATGATATGATAACTGTTCAGCATAACCTTAATACCATTCTAACAGCTTATGGACACAAAGTTGTAGGAACAGCGAATAATTGCGCTGATGCTCTCAATCTTTATAAGGAGTCCAATCCTGATATTATGTTTGTTGATATCCTTGGTATGAAATCCTTTTCAAAAGAGGAAAAACGGGAGATTGATACGTTTGATCTGATTGATATAATCATGAAGCATGACAGGAACGCTAAGATAATAGTTTTAACAGCATCACCCAAAGAGGATTTTATAAAGAAAGCATTAATCCTCGGAGCGAAGGGATTTCTGGTAAAAGGTGTTTCAAATGACAAGATAGAATCCACAATTCAGGGGATATTAAATAAATAATATGATGATCTCTTCCAGCACTACCGGCATTGTTTCATTGGATGATGAGGTTAGGTTAAAATTAAATGAAAAATATAATCTTAAATTAGGATCAGTTGGCGGTCATCTTTGTCCGGGTGGGCTGGTTACGATTTTAAAATATGATGATTTCAAAAAGCTGAAAACGGATGACAAAAATAATCACAATTATATCGTAATATTTGATAAAAATGAAATAGATAATATTTATGATGTTATAAAATATAAAAATTGTGAATATATCGTCAGATCCTACGATGAAATATTTTATGATGCTATCATGTCGCTAATTAATAAAATCAGTTGTAGCCATAAAATCATAGATGACAAACTGGCAAACGAGGATATAGTTCTGTTGTCCGACAAGTTTGGCGTATTGTATTACAGCAACTCAGAGAGCGATTTTTTGGATTTAAATGTAAACTTTTTTAATCAGGATATTAACTCTGCGATAGTTTTTGATGAGATTATCAGGCGTATAACAGATGAAAAGATATGGACGGGGCAGCTCCATTTCCTGGATAAGAATGGGAAAAAAATTAAAAGATATACAAAAATAATCCCGGTTGATAATAATCATGGAGCGCTTGTTTCCCTTGTTATTATTATTTCGAGGAGTAATGAGCATACTGTTGATAAATCAGAGATTCAGTCTAATATTCTTCCGAGAGTTCCCTATGTGGCTTTTTCACTGGATAGGTCAGGGCATCTGGTTGATCCGGGAAGTATAGATTACAGTATTATTAATCTTGGTGAGGATGATTTTAAAGAGATCGGAAGGTTGATACCCAAGTTCGATATGGATGATGTTGTAAGAAATTTGCAGAAACATAAACATTGCACAAGAGAGTATATTGCCGAAAAGTGTGACGGTGTTAAATTCCCTGTTATATGTTACTTCAACCTGACTGTCTGTAGCGATATAGAGTATATCAATGTTATTCTGGTCGATATTTCTGCTTTTAGTGAGAATGAAAATAGACTTGGAGTAATAGTTAATAATATCTGCGAATATATATACAGTGTAAAATATAGCAGAGGTAAGGCTGTTTCTACTTACCACAGTCCCAAATGTTACGATATAACCGGATATACTCAATATGAGTATGCTGCAAATCCATTCCTCTGGCTCGACATGATATATGAGGCAGATAAAGATGGTGTGCTTGACTTCTTTGAGACTATAAACAAGCAGAAGAGATCGGGGAGGATTGAACACCGGATCGTTACAAAAGAGGGGCAGGTCAGGTGGGTTTTAAATACTTGCTCTGTAACTTTGAACAGCAGGAATAATATTGCGAGTCTTAATGGAATTATAATTGACATTACGGATGAAAAAATCCAAGAGGAATCTCTTATTGACAGTGAGAAGAAATTCCGATCCCTTATCGAGAATGGATCAGATATCATAATGCTTTTGAATCTCGGCAATATTATCCAGTATGCTAGTCCGTCGGTTATCCAGAGTCTCGGATACTACCCGGAGGATCTGTACGGAAAGAATTTTATAGATTTTGTTCATCCGGAGGATAAGTATACGCTGTTCAAAGTGATGTCCAATGTTCTGCTGGATCACAGTTATTCATTCAGCATAATCTGCAGAATCATAAATAACAATAATAACTACCGTGTGCTCGAATCGAAGGGGAGTTATATCATAGGGGATGCCGGTATTGACGGAGTAGTTATAAATTCCAGAGACATAACGGAGAAACAGGAACTGCTTGACAGACTGGAGGAGCTTGCCCTTTATGATGAGTTGACCGGTCTGTATAACAGAAGAGGGTTTAATACAATCGTAGATCAGCAGATAAAAATATCTAACCGAACCAATAAAAGACTTCTGCTATTTTTTGTTGATATGGATAATCTCAAAGTGATTAATGATAAATTGGGACACGAGAAGGGAGACATTGCCATTAAACAGGCAAAACAGATCCTTGAGATAACCTTTAGAGAGTCGGATATCATAGCAAGGATAGGCGGAGATGAGTTTATCTGCTGTATAATAGAAACATCTCCCAATCTTGATAAAGAGATTATGAGCAGGCTTGAGGATACTACAAACAGGATCAATAAAGATGCCTCAAGTGGTTTTAATGTGGGGCTAAGTGTCGGACTGGCGTATTATGATCCCAGAATGCCGCTCTCCATAGATGAGACCATCCGCAAAGCCGATATGGCGATGTATGAAAGCAAAAGAAAAAAGAAATACAAACTTCCCGATTAGTATCTTTCGATATTTTTATAAGTCTCATTATGTTCATTATCATGACAGTTTTAAAAGGATTTCTTTTTATCCGTTATAATATTTTCTGTTATGGGCAGATAGATGTGGAAAGTTGTACCGAATCCCGGAGTTGATTCGAGATTTATAGCGCCTTTGTGATTGTTGATGATGGCAAAGGAGGATGCGAGTCCTAGTCCGTTGCCGTCCTTTTTTGTTGTGAAGAATGGGGTGAATATTTTTGGCAGAATTTCGGGGCTTATCCCTTCGCCCGTGTCCTGAATGGTAATGAGGACATAATCTCCCCCTGTAAGCTGATCCGACTCTCCATGTTTGATTTCCCGTATCTCTGTTTTTATGTTTATCTCGCCTTTATTATTCATAGCCTGCTTGGCGTTAACTATCAAGTTTGAGATGACTCTACTGAACTGAGTCTCGTCTATGTTTACAAAAAATTTTTCACTGCAGAGCGTGAACGCCGGTTTAACTCTTGTTCCGCGCAGAGTGAAAATTGTAACTTCTTTTATTATCTCGTTGAGGTGCGGTGACGGATTTATGATTGTTCCCTCTTTGGAGAATGTTAAAAGCTGATGAGTGAGATCACGGGCTCTGAAGGAGATCATCTCGGCTTCTTTCAAGTATTCCAACGGATCTTTGTCGGTTTTTACAGCTATCATTGACAGATTGATGTCGCCTATCAATGCCGTAAGGATGTTATTAAAGTCGTGTGCGATGCCGCCAGATATGAGGTTTAGAGTCTCGATCTCTTCGATCTTGTGAAGGTGTTTTTTTATCCTGATCCTGTCTGTTACATCTCTGCATATCATATAAAGATGTTTATGTTCCCCTATTATGATTATACTTGCTATCATCTCTACATTTATAATATCGTTGTTTTTTGAGATTAATTTTATCTCCTCCATAATCCTTTTTTGAGGGGGGATTTTTGTTATGATATTCTCAAGTCCCTCATTCGCCTCATTACCGGCAAGTATGGACAGAGGATTTATATTTTCTATCTCGCTGAATGAATACTTTAACCTTTCAAGGGCAAATCTGTTGATCTGAGCAATCTTCAACGGTTTATAATCGTTATCGAGCCTTATAAGTAATACAAGCTCTCCGGAATTCTCAAAAAGTTCTTCATACTTCTTTTTACTTTCAATCAGGGCAAACTCTGTCTCTTTCTCTTTTGTTATGTCCCTTACTGAGCCGTGTATCTCAATAAGATTATTTTTCTTATCAAGAACTTTCAGCATTTTTTGCTCTGTCCATATAATCTCCCCGTTCTTTTTGTAGAGCCTGATTATATAGGGGATTATATCGTTGGATGCATAAGTGTAAACATATTCAAATATAGGATAGTCATCTTTATGAACAATCTTGTCTACGATCAATCCGGGATCTTTTATGATCTCATCGGGAGTGTATCCTATCATGCTTATTATGGAGTTGCTTACGGATGTTACTCTTTTTTTCTTTGTGTTATAAGTAAAAATGACATAATTGTTGCTGTCGATAAACAGGCTGAACACATTATTAAAAAGTTTTGATTTATTGTAATCATAATAAAATAGCCCGAGAAGTATCATGATGGAATAGACAAACACACCATTCCCATAGAGCTTGAGAAAAACTATGTTAGAGTCTGGAAAAATGAAAAAAAGCGCCGAAAGAATCCAGAGCGGAACAGAAAAGAAAAATATGGCATAGTTAAAGTTTGATTTAGAATAAAGGAAGAGGAGATAGTTATTGATAGAGAGAATAATAAAACACATTATGATAAGTGCTATGTTCCATGCAGGTGTAAAATCTTTCAGAGGAAAGTATAGAAGGAGGATTATCATTGTCAAAGATAGCAGATTGTAATTAATCTTTTTTTTGTTTAGCGTATATAATCCTATCGTTATGATGCATATGCTGAAGACGATAAGCAGAGAGTTGAGGAATGGAAAATTGTTTTTAAAATTTAGATTTATAAAATAGAGTAGTAGAACGGACAGGTTGGATAAACCAAGCGTTAAGTTGACAAACGACCTGCGTATGTATGATATCAGAAATATTATCATGATGAATACCGCAAGCAGAAGTGTGTTATAACCTGTAAAGTCGCATATATTCGTTATCATCCATATCCTTATCTTTTAAATCCGACCGTCGGATTTCGTATAACTATATTATATTGATAGTAGACAATAAAAGCAATATAAAAAAAAAGATATTAATTACCTTGTTTTGTAGTTTTATTTTATCATTTGTAGCCGCGGAGTTTGATGAGTCCGGTAGTCATTGCTGTAAACACACTTTCAAGTTCCTCACGGATAATACCATTCTCAATAATCCCCAATGCCCTTGCAATTGCCTCAAGAGTCGAGATGTGTTCCGGATTATCCGCCTTGCGCAGGTGGTATGATGAGAGCGCATCCGGCGGGAGTTTGACGCGTTTGATGGAATGGAGATACGGCTCGGATATCACAATCTTTTTTGCCTGAGACCATGTTCCGTCGGGAACTATGAGGTTTAAAGGTTTATTATCTATCGTTTTCATTTCCGGAGAGAGTGTTTCACTTGCGAATGGGAAAAGTATCCTGTGGGCGTATCCGTCGGGAAGCACCTGTTTTTCATCCCAGACCTCTCCCTGTCTTCCTTTGACAAAAACTGAGCTGTTTTCTAAACATAAGCCGGCAAACCGTCCCGTATTTGTGAGTCTCCTGATCTCCTTATCGTGGATAAGGAGGGTTATTCTTGTTTTAAGGAGTATTTTGTGTATGCTTTTACAGATACAGATGCAGCTGTAAAGTCCGCAGTTGGGACAGATGGGGAGTCTCTCTCTTTTGTTAGTCATGCTTTTTATTCTCAGAAAATATCGTTTCTACAAAAATGTTTATCAGGCGGCGGCAAGTTCATATTCTCCTGCAGGAACCTTTAGAGTCTGTATAACCGATATATGGTTAATAGTCAATTTATAAAATTCCGGAGGGGATTGTAGAACTTTTTACAGTTATGAAGATTGTGTTTTTGTTTTGAGGGCACCTCTAATAACCTGCTTTGTATTTCAAACAAAGTAGTTTTTCTCATAGACGAGAAGCTGAATCCGCTGCATAATCTGTTTATGTGGGGGCTTCGGCGACGAAGTATATGAGAAAAAGAACGAGTATGAAACCAAGTGAGGTTATTAGAGATGCCCTTGAATCGGAATTTCATTCTCCAGCATAAAAACAAAGTAACTGTGAAATTAAGGGTTGATTTTTTTGTATAAATATCGTACTATTCATACTAAAAAAATCAGACAATAAATAAGTTATGCTCAATCAGGCAGGCTTTTTTTGTTAAATGATATTTAAATAGGAGTTTAAAATATGACTAGTAGGAAACATCTGTTTACATCTGAATCTGTAAGTGAAGGACATCCGGACAAACTTGCCGATCAGGTTTCTGATGCTATTCTTGATGCTTGTTTGAAAGACGATCCTAAATCAAGAGTTGCGTGTGAGACTTTTACAACTACAGGAATGGTTTTAGTTGGAGGAGAGATCACAACAAAGACTTATGTTGATGTTCAGGAAGTTGTTAGAGGCATTGTTAAGAAAATCGGTTATGACAAAGCAGAATATGGTATTGATTACGAATCAATGGCTGTTATCAATACAATCCATTCACAGTCTCCGGACATATCTCAGGGTGTATCCGGTATAGGTCTTAAAGAGTTTGAAGGACAGCAGGGAGCTGGTGACCAGGGAATGATGTTTGGTTTTGCTACAAACGAAACTCCTGAGTATATGCCTATGACTCTTGTTCTTTCTCATAAGATACTTGAAAAAGCTGCTGAAATGAGAAAAAATGGTACAATTACATGGTTGAGACCAGATTCAAAGAGTCAGGTAACTATCGAGTATGATGGAAATAAACCAGTAAGAATCGATACAGTCGTAGTTTCTCATCAGCATGACGACAATGTTGGATACGAAGAACTTAAAGAAACTATCATTGAAAAGATAATTAAGCCCATCCTTAAACCTACAGGTTTGCTTGATGATAAGGTAAAATATTTTATCAATCCTACAGGAAGATTCGTAGTCGGCGGACCTCACGGGGACTCAGGTTTGACTGGTAGAAAAATCATCGTTGATACATACGGTGGTATGGGAAGACACGGCGGTGGTGCATTCAGCGGAAAAGATCCTTCAAAAGTTGACAGATCTGCTGCTTATATGGCAAGATACATCGCTAAGAATGTTGTTGCAACTGGCATCTGTGATAAATGTGAAGTTCAGTTAGCTTACGCTATCGGGGTTCCTTTCCCTGTTTCTATCATGGTTGATACATTCGGTACAGCTAAGATCGACGAAGAGAAAATCGAAGCTGCTGTTAAGAAGGTGTTTGACTGTACTCCGGGTGGTATCGTTAAGACTCTTGATCTTTTGAGACCAATTTACCAGCCTACAGCTGCTTATGGTCACTTTGGTAGAGAGCCAAAAGACGGTTTCTTCCCTTGGGAAAAAACAGACAAAGTTAAAGATCTACAGGCTTTATTGAA
>JBFZEO010000193.1:0-2720 GCA_041306845.1 Spirochaetota bacterium | reverse complement strand
GATCTGTACAATTACAGGGATATACACTGTTCTTGTAGAAGCTGACAATATGAACGATCCGATCGGGGATGCGACACGTGGAATCCTTGACGGGCACATCGTGCTCTCGCGGGAACTCGCGCACAAAAATCATTACCCGGCGATAGATGTTCTGGCATCGATATCACGACTTATGGTTAAGATAACCGGTAAAGAGCAGCAGGAGAGGGCATCGTTGTTCAGAGAACTGCTTGCCGAGTATGTCAAAAATGAAGATCTCATTAATTATGGAGCATACGCTAAAGGTTCGAATGCTAAGGTTGATGCTGCGATAATGTTAAAAGATAGAATGGATAGTTTCCTCCGTCAGGCGGTTGAGGAGGGGATATCGTTTGATGATACTCTTGAACGGCTTGCTGAGGTTCTAAAACCGCTCATAGAGGGTAATGTTGAAGAAGAGGAATACGATGATATCCTTAACAGTTTTTAACATTTGAAGTAATCGGTGAAAATCAATGAAGAAATTTAAATTTAAACTTGAGAAGATTTTATCTATAAGAGAGAAAGAGGAGGAGCATGCAAAGATCGAGTATGCGGAAGTCCTCCAGAAAAAGATAGGTTACCAGAACGAGATTGAGACTTTAAACATCGAGAAGGCGCACTACGAGAGTGCTTTTTTTGAGAATGGGTCTGCCGGTACAAAAATTGATTATAACCTTTTTAAAAGTGTCGATAATTACAACAGAGGTGTTGAGTGTCGTATAAATGACAACTTGACGGCGATAAATAACCTCGAAGATGAACTGAAGCGGAGAGAGTCCATTCTAAAAGAGGCAATGAAGAAGAGGAAGCTGCTTGAGAAACTGAAAGAGAAGGAATTTAATAAATGGGACATAGAGCGGGAAACAGAGGAGACTGACTTACTCGACGAGATGTCGGCTAATATGTATATATTTGGGAGGAGAGAGAATGACAGAAGGGATAAATAATGTTTTTGACAGAATCAGCGAGATAAAAAGTATGGGGAAGTCGTTTAATAAATCTGTTAAGCCTGAGGCATTGGCGGATTTTGAGAATATGCTGAAGGAAAAAATGTCTGCCGATGATGCGAAAAAAGATTCATCTATTACAACGATACATCCATTCCTCAACCCGATACCGTCTGTCTCTGATATCCAGACTCTTGATAGTGTCAACTCTATATCAGAGTCACCTGTAAATGATGCGGAAAAGATAAAGTTGATAAATAGTAAGATAAAAGAGAAATCTGCCAAATACAATGTTTCCGAAAAACTTATAAATGCAGTTATAAGAGTGGAGTCAAATTTCGATCAGCACGCTGTTTCAAGGGTTGGAGCAATGGGACTGATGCAGCTTATGCCGAAGACAGCGCTTGAGATGGGAGTGAATAAGCCGTTTGATATCGAGGATAATATTGAGGGCGGTGTAAAATATATGAGACTTTTACTTGATAAATATGATGGAGATGTTGTAAAATCACTCGCGGCATATAACGCCGGTCCGACACGTGTTGATAATGCCGGCGGAGTTCCCGATATCAAGGAAACTCAGGATTACGTAAAGAAAATAAATAATATTTTAATAAATCAGGAATAGCCGATGGCAACAGTGCAAAAATTGGATCTTAAAAAAATAGTTCTCTTATTATTGCTTATCGTAGCTGTCGCGTTTGCGGGAATTGTTATCATTGACTTTGTGGGAAGACTCGTCGGGATAAATGTGTCCATACCGGGGATAGATTCTCTCAAGTCAAGCGCATTACGTAAGCAGATCAGGAAAAGTGAGGATCTCTTTCTGCTGGAGAGAGAGGAACTTGGTAAACAGGAAGAGCGGATAAAACTGCTTGAGGAAAAAGTCATAAATCGTGAGAATGAGATAAACTCCAAGGAGATTGATGTTAATAAAAAACTCGAGGCTCTTGTTGAGAGGGGGAAAGAACTTGATAAGAAGGCGAGACTCCTTGATGACAGGGATAATCAGTATTCTGACACTGAAAAGAATATCAGAGAGCAGGCTCTGAAACTTTATAACATGCCGCCTGCCGACGCTGTGAAACTCATAGAGAAACAAGATGAGACCGATATTGTTGCCATACTTAGAGCGATAGATAAATATTCGGAGGAGATCGGAAGTAATTCAACGGCGCCGTATCTTTTGAAACTTCTTGGGGATCTCAATAAGGATAAGGCCGCTAATGTGCTGAGGAAACTTAAGTATGTTGATGTTGAGAATAACAACGGAGTCGAAACTCTTGACGAGACGGACCCGGCGAACTTTCCGCCGAATCCATGATTCGTGAGTCTGTATAGTTGTGTGAAGTTTAAAATCTGTGGTTTAGGCTGGTATCCTTTACCACTGTTTTGATATCCACTGGAATATCAAACTTGTAGATGTGACACTTATCCATACGGCTAATCCGAGGAGTGCCGGTTTGACCCCGGTACTCAGAAGTTTTTTGAGATCGGTTTTTAGTCCGATGGCACTTAACGCCATGATTATCATAAATTTTCCTGTCTCTTTGAGAAAACTCAAAATTTCATTGTTCACAATCCCGCTTGTATTTACTGCCGCCATAAAAAGGAATCCGAGTATAAACCAAGGGAAAATCTTTATAATATTGAATTTTGTTTTACCTGCGGTTATGGGATCGGTTCTCTTTTTTATATCCATGATGAATACAAAAAGAATTGCTATTGGGATTATCATCAGAGTTCTTGTCA
>JBFZEO010000192.1:0-3146 GCA_041306845.1 Spirochaetota bacterium | reverse complement strand
CCTCCTGCTCGGAAACATGCATCTCCATTATCTGCGGCATGAATATATAGTCGCATTTTTTATTTACAAGATCATTGAAGAGTCCGAGTGCGATCTGTGCAGAGAGACAAAAACTCGATATCCCCCTCGAAATATCAGCCTGATTAAACTCGGAACTGAGAACGACTTCACATCCAAGCTCATTAAAGAACGTGAAGTACATCGGGAGGAGCGTGTTTGTCTGGAATGAGTGATTTATCCCGATCTTTAGACTATCCGGTCTGCATCTCTTCTCAGCCTCGTTAAACTCCTTGAACAGCAGTTCTGTCCTTTTTTCAACATGGTTGAGTTTTTTGACATCGAGACGGATCTTGTGCTGCATATTGTAATATTTGTTGCAGGCTCCGCCGAATGGGAACTTTTTGTCGTCTATATGGATCATCGATATCTCGCATCGTCTATCGCAGTTTTCCGGCTGTCCCTGACATATAAAAGGCTTACCGTAAGTTACATCCCTTTTTATCAGTGTATCAAGATCAAAATCCTTAACCTCTATGAGACCGAGACCAGCCATTGTCTTGACTTCGAGGGCAACCCCATAAGCTCCCATAAGTCCCGGTTCCGGGGGAACTATTATCTTTTTACCGGTTAGTCCTGCCATGGCGATAGGAACCGACTTGTTGTAGCACACTCCCCCCTGCATGAATATTTTATTACCGGTCTGACGTGATCCCTTAACTCTGTTGACATAGTTCATGCAGACTGAGTAGACGAGTCCGGCAACTATATTTTCCCTTGATACACCTTCCTGGAATGCTGTGTTTATGTCCGATGATATGAAGGCAGAACACTGATCGGAGAAGTTCGGCGGACGGTCCGCTTTGAGGGCGATCGGTGATATGTCCTCCATCTTTATACCAAGCTGTTCATAGGCTGATTCCTCGAGGAAACTGCCTGTCCCGGCGGCGCAGGCCTCATTCATCGCATAATCTGATGCGACTCCGTTAGTGAGATATGTGTACTTGGCGTCCTGTCCGCCTATCTCAAATATCGTATCAACTTCGCTGTCAAAGTGGCTTGCTGCCCTTGCGTGGGCGATTATCTCGTTGATTATCCCGTCTGTGTCGGCGTGCAGTCCTGCTATGTAGCGTCCGCTCCCTGTAACTCCGACTCCGGTAATTTTAACATTCGTTCCGCCTAACTGTTCCTTAAGGGATTTGTAGCAGTTTTTTGATGCCTCGATCGGGCTTCCGTTAGTTCTGAGATATATCGATTGGAGGATTTTTTCATCTTTTAGCCGGAGAAGTACCGCCTTAGTTGTGGTCGATCCTACATCGAGTCCGATTATACATTCATCACCGGCAGAGGGAGTCTCAAACGGCATCTGTTTAAACTCAACAAGTTTCTCGTACTCCTCGATCGGTTTGAGAAACTCAAACGACGGTTTGTGCGGTTTATAGTAGTTGTCCCTATGTGGAATCTTATCCTGCTTTGTATCCATCGCCCAGAGCGCCGCCCCGAGAGCCTCAAAATATGGAGCCTCCTCCGGCACGATAACTTTATCAAATTTATGTTCAAGGAAGTCAATAACAGCGTGATTACGCGCTGTCCCCCCGACAACCATTACGTTCTTAGCATTGACTTTAACAAGGAGATCCTCTATCTTGCCGGCAATCATCTTTGCCAGTCCGGCGGCAACGTCTGCTACCGGCTCCCCTTTGTTAAGTGCGTGGGTGCAGTCCGATTTGCAGAATACAGAGCATCTTCCTGAGAGGTGATGGGGGTTTTCGGATGTTCGGGAAATAGTTATAGCTTCATTGACATCGATATTCATTCTCCTGATCTGCTGCATGAAGAACTCGCCTGTACCGGAGGCACACTTGTTACCGGAGCTTATCCTTGATATCTTACCTTTGTTGTCCACCTGGTAAACCATGAATGTTTCACCGCCGGCGGAAACTATGGCGTCGATAGGTTCGTTGTTTTTATTTACGAAATCAAATGCGTATTCAACAGCCTCCGGCTCAATGATTGAGTGGAAATTGAGTATGTGTCTAAACTTTCTCCCGGTTATCCCTGTGTATTTATTATTGAAATCCATTTTTTCTGTCTGAGCAGCGAAAGTCCCCTTGGGATCTCCGAGATGTTCTTCAATTGCTGTTTTTACTATATTTACCTTACCGTTATTATTCTCTATTTCTACCATTGTGAATGTTGTTGAACCGAGGCAAATTCCGATCGCTTTTTTTGAATCCTGATTTTGTGTTTTCATTTCCATTTCCATGTTATCTACCTTTTTTAAAAACGTATTTTGAGTCTAAAATATATTTGATTGTGTATCCGGCAGCCAGTCCTACGAATAAACCTACGTATTCCAGATCAAATATTATCTTGAATGAGAGCTGGGTTATCCAGAAAAGTAATGTTGTAAAGACTGCAAAAATTCCATAGAGAACAACTTTGAGAAAACCCTCTTTCGTCCGTTCATCGTGATCCGCTTTAAAGATAATCAGTTTATCACAGATGTATTTGAAAACAAAGGCTCCGATAGTTGCTGCCGGTATTTTTATGAGTGTTACTATGAGAATGTTATTGTAGATTGTTGTACCGAAGAGTTTTCCGTTTAATGATAATAATGCCCATTCCACCCCAACTTGAATAAGGTAGTTGATGAGCATGGATATGAGTGCGAAAAAGATATATAGTAAAAACTCTTTTTTTAACATCTGTCAATTTATCCGGAAGTTTTTAAGACTTTTATTTTGTAGTTATTTTATATAAAAAAAAATACTTTTTATCAAGTGGGCTTTTGTATTATGTTTGTTTTTTTGAATCATCAGGGACTTTTTTTGATGGTGTTTGTGATGTTTTATGTAGAATGGTTGTTTTATTGGGGAAAGGGTACTGTTGGTTTCTATAGTATGAGGATTTGGGTGGTGATAGAGTAGGAATTTATGATTTCTATCTGTTCATAATTGTAAAAATTATTCATGTGGGTATTTTTTACAAATTCGGGATTAAAATCCTTTCTGAAATTCTTCTGCCTCTTCCTCCTGCATTCCCACATCTTAGACATCCTATCAATAATCCTGCTGAACATTTTTTCCCCTTTCTCCTCTAGGTTATTAAGATACAATCTCAAAATAAAACGCATTACAGCGGCCTTT
>JBFZEO010000191.1:0-11070 GCA_041306845.1 Spirochaetota bacterium | reverse complement strand
CAACAACAAAGTTTCTCACATTTCAGATAGACAGAGCGTTAAAATGGAACATTTTCTGGTCTCTCTTTGTTGATGCCGGTCTCGGACAAAATGACGATAATCAGGATGATGATTACAACAGTTACATGATAAACAGCGGAAATCTACACCTGGTTCCCGCTCTCGCAGTTGGAACAAGGATTGAAATAGTTCCGGAATTTATACCGGCGCTCGTTCTTATAGAACTGGGTGTTGACCTTTACAAGATAGTAAAAACCAAGACCCTTAGTGCCAATATAGTTTTCACATTCGGCATAGAAAACCAATAGACGGAGAATTTAAATGAATATTTTGCACATAATAATTTTACCGGCAATTGCGTTATGCATCGGACTATTCTCTGAAGATTTTTTTGACAGAGAAGATTTCTTTCATTACATAAAACTTTTTATTGTCGGATCACTATTTATGATAATTTTCAGATTTTTAACAGGTTTTTTTGACAACTTCTTTTATGGTAATTTCTATCCTGCGAACGTGATAATAAAAACATTCCTGTATGACGGCGTACTATTTTTCGCCTTATCTCTATCGGTTTTCTATCTGTTTACGGAGTTTTTCTCTTCCGGGAATGCATCGCTTACTTTCAAATCGGCAACATATTACCTATTTTCATTCTTATGCGGAATGTTTTTCATCATGAGTTTTACACAAAATTCCAGAGGTGAAACTCCGGATTCTCCACTCTACTACCTTATCTTCATACCGTTACTTATTATTTTATCAATTACTGCCGGATATGGAGTATCAAAGTATAACGACGAATACACCACTTCTGCAAAAATAATATGGGGAACAGGAACAGTCGCAGCGATTTCTCTCATAGTAACACTCTTTCAATGTTTCACAACATATAATCTCATTATCTGCCTGCCGATATTCACCGTCGCAGCAGCTGGACTTGGTTTCTTCTATTATAAGAGTGAGTTAGAGTAAAGGGCACTTATAAAAGAACAATAGACAAAACCAGTCAACACCAATAAATTTTAATGTGAATTAATCATTTAGTATCAGACATGTTGGAATTGTTTGTGGCTATAGTTCTTATAAACCGTGTATTTTTATAATCTTTTTTCTTTCTTTTGTATCTCGTCTTAAAATCGAGTTTGCCATGTGAATTTATCACCGGACTCAACTCCTCGAAAAGTGTTTTATCGTCATTAAAAAACTCGAGCATTCTTAATAAAATGTTTAAAGAATTATGACTCTTAAACCGTTTAACTCTCTCAATATCTGCTTTATTTCCATATCTGAAATATATATAGAAAGCCTTTGAAATATCATCTATTACCTTTCTCGGAGTATTAAAATAATTCAAACCGGCAGACACAACACCCTTTATCCTATCAAAAAGAGTGAGTGAGGAATCTGTTTTCTCATATTCAATTTTTACTTTTGTATAAAAAATACAAACCCAATAAAGTTCATAATTAAAATCCGATTTTTTATCCAGATTATCAATAATCCTTATCTTCTTTATAATATCATCTCCACCCTGTTTAGACAGGTCACAATGCAAATCGGGGATTAAATATTTCAGAAGGTTCATCTCGTTTAATGCACAGAAAACATCGGCTGTCCTTGACGATTTGAATATCTTGTTTATCTCTTCATAAAGCCTGTTTACAGAACATTTTAATATATCACGGGAATATTTCTTTATAGAATGCATCAGATCTTTTTCAAGAGTGCAATCAAGGAGACATGCGTATTTCACCGCTCTTAACATTCTAACCGGATCCTCTTTTAGACTCACCCTGTTATCTCTTATGGATCTGACAATCCTGTTGGAAATATCATTATATCCGCCGATATAATCAAGGATCACTTCCCTCTCCGGATCGTAATAAAGGGCATTCAAGCTAAAATCACGCCTTATAACATCATCCTCTATATGACCAAAGCAATTGTCCCTCGTTATCATCTCGCCGCTGCCAGATTTACCTGACCTCTCCACATCAACATCAGTCTTTTCCTGACCGGTTCTAAATGTTGCCGTCTCAATAACTGCATCATGAAACCAAACATGAACAAGGCGGAACCTTTTCCCGATTATTCTCGAATTCATAAAAATCTTTTTTACCTGATTGGGTGTCGCATCTGTAACAACATCGAAGTCTTTGGGGATTTTACCAAGGAGAAGATCCCTGACCGCTCCGCCAACAATATACCCCTCGTATCCAAAACTCTTAAGCCGTCTTATAACTTTTAATGCATAAAAGCTTATCAGCTTCACATCGATTTTATGCTGATCCTTATGTATAACATTCAAATCAACCTTTAATTGCTTGTTTCCGAAAAAAAATCCCAAGTTAAAATCTCCATCTATTCTAAAATCATTTTATATGTTTCGTTATAAGATTTTTTATCATCAAAAAAACTTACCGTAATATACGCAGCACTCCCATCGACGGCAACGCTTACCGGATAATATAACATATCTGTAATATTTTCGGTACCAAAAATTAATTCCAATTTAAAAATTATCTTTTTATCCATCAATTTGTACCAGTAATAACTATTTCGCTTCCCTTTACTGTTTATAAATTTATAAAGCGGTTCAATATCGAGGTTTTCCCACGACTTACCGTTCAACTTTTCTATTTTAAAAGTTCTGATATTTTCAAATGCCGCTATCTTTCTTAAAAATACAGAATCCGGCTCCCTCAGAAGAAAATTCGTGTTGTCATTTTTTAGTCTCAGTTGAATGTAATTATTTATCATGATATCCGAGAATGTTTTGTCCGGCGAAATTCTATAGACATTTCCTGAACCGCTTTTAAAATTAATTACCGGATCGCCAATCCTATAACCGGTACTCTTCGCAAATATTCTCGCCGGACTGTTATCGTACCTGAAATCAGGATAATCACGGCTATCAAAATTCTCACGATTAAGATTTGCAAAACCTGATACACCGCCATCAAAAACAGTATTACCCATCTCCTCAGCCTTAAAAGCACCATCGGCACCGATAAACCCTGTTCCGGTAATCGGCGAAAACACCCCGGTACCGGAATTATCTATGTAAGATTTTAGCATTTTCCCGAGATATCCGGCAGAGTTTGTTCCGTTTTTGAATGTGCCGGCTTTGTAGAGAATGGTGTTTTTGAAATTATCATCAACATCAAGTTGATATAATCCTTTATGATAAGCATTTACACATTTAGCACCCGCAGCACCGGCGCCATCAAAGACCACCGGAACCCAAGTCGAAGTCTTAGTAAAAACAAGTTTATGTTTAAGATCACTGACAAACACGCCGGAATTACCCGATCCAGCATCAGTACCTGTTCCGTTCCATTTCGCGTGACTATCAGCGGAGAGTTTCGCCGATGACTCGGAATAATCTTTCAGTGAAACAAAAATTTTACCATTCTCAAAAGAGGCTGCCGCATCAATAAATCTGACCCTGTAATCGGGAAAACCACCGATTCCGTACCCCTGAGTATGCCACTTCCTATCCCAGTTCCCGGAAAAACCGATCCTGTTATCAGAGAAGGCAATCACATTATTATCAGGAGTTACGATAACTTTGCGGATAAGCGAATTTCTTGAGTCAAAGAAAATCTCCTTCCCCTTCCATGTCGAGCCGCCATCCTCCGAAAAAAATATGAATTCACCATATGAGAAAACGATATGAACACCGTCATTGCCAAAACAATAATTAAAATCACGCTTTATCTTTCTCTCTCTCTGTTTATTATTACCGGACTCCTCATCTGTGGAGCTCTCAGATATTACCATGTTAAAAACGAATGAATTGAACGTTTTTCCGCCGTCCACCGTTCTCAAAATCATAGGTCTCGGATAAACGCCAAATATAAAAATATTTTTCTTATCGGGAGATGCGAAAACTCCTTTTGTATCAATTTTATCACCATTCAACGGAATCCCGTTTATAAACGATCTGTACGGAGTCGATAATTCACTAAACTTTACGGCAGCCGTCTCGGAGACAGATCCGACATAATCTTCGTCTGCCAGACCAACTTTTATCGTTGTGCAGCTGAATGTGACTAAAATCAGCAATAGTAATATATTTTTCTTCAATTTTTCATCCGTTTTATAAATTATGAGATTCACAAAAACCAAATGTAATATACAGTAAAATAGTATTATTGTCAAAAATCAAATGCGTCATCGTTTATTATCAATAAAAAAACATTTTTATATTACAGAATGACATTTTTTAACATATGTGATATTTTTGGAAGAGAACTTTAGGGCACCTCTAATAACCTGCTTTGCATTTCAAACAAAGTAGTTTTTCTCATAGACGAGAAGCTGAAACCACAGCATAATCTGTTTATGTTGGAATTTCAGCGACGAAGTATATGAGAAAAAGAACGAGTGTGAAATCAAGTGAGGTTATTAGAGATGCCCTTTAGATAAATTTGAAAAATTGAACGGAGTTATGAAAATGTGCAAATTTAATATATTATCAAGAGCGTTAATTGCTTCACTTATCGTTATCGGGATAACTGCCGGATGTTCCTCAGAAAATGCGAAATTCACACGAGTTGAGATAAAAGGGAAAGTTTACAAATTTGAAACTGCCGACTCAAAAGATTCACGAAGTAAAGGTCTTATGTTCCGCAAAAAACTCGGCGCCGATAGCGGAATGCTTTTTGTTTTCCCATATGAGAAAGACCTCGCATTCTACATGAGAAACACACTCATTCCACTCGAAATCGCGTTTATAGACAGAGGATTTAAGATTATAAACATAGAAAAGATGGAACCGCTCGATGAAACATCGATCTACTCAAGCGGTCCGGCAATGTACACGATCGAGACAAATCGGGGCTTTTTCGGCAGACACGACATAAAACCCGGCGACACTATAAAGCTGCTCGATCCTGTAGAATACAACCCGGACTAACTATCCGAGTGTTTTACTTTGCACACCAAATATTTCTTTAATCGACGTTTCGCACATATCGAGGATCCCGTTAAAATCGGCTCTTGTCATAACACCATCCTCAGCTGTCCCCTGGATCTCAAGATACTCACCTTTATCGTTCATAACAACGTTGTAATCCACCTCGGCAGCAGAGTCCTCGGGATAATCGAGATCAACCATGATCTGAGAGTCAACCTTGCCGGCACTTACCGATGCAACTCTAAATTTTATCGGATCAGACTCTATAAGACGCTCTTCGAGCATCCTTTTGACCGCAATCGCCAAGGCACAAAATCCTCCGGTGATAGAGGCTGTTCTCGTCCCTCCGTCAGCCTGGATAACATCACAATCAACAATTATCGACCAGCCTTTTAGTTTCTCCAGATCGACCGATGCACGGAGCGCTCTGCCGATGAGGCGCTGTATCTCAACTCCCCGTCCGTCCTGTTTGCCGATATCTCTCTTTTTGCGTGAGAATGTGGATGCCGGCAGCATACTGTATTCCGCAGTGAGCCACCCCTTGTCCTCCTCTTTAGCGAATGGGGGAACATTGTCATCGATGGAAGCTGTACACAAAACTTTTGTATTACCGTAAGATATCTCTACGCTTGCATAGTCGTTGTACATCACATCTTTCTTTATTGAAACTGTTCTTGACTGATTGTTAGAGCGTCCCTCTCTTTTATACATTTAATCCTCCCTAAAATTCTATTTAGTTATTTTATATACTTTGACACTGCAAAGATCTGATAATTTGTTAGGCTGTTCAAAAACAAGTTCAACATTCATCCGGTCATCGCGAGCTAGACCGATAAAACTGTCAATGTATCCGCGTCCCGGATCGGAGATAAAAAAACCATCTATTTTATCGATAAATTTCTTAAAAACACTGTAAAGCGGGATAACATGCCTCTTCTCATACAAAACATCCGACGCTATTACGATATCAACATTTTGATGAATATCGGGAAATTTCCTCCAGTCAGCAAGGAGAAGTTCATAGTTTCTTATATCATTAATCTCTGCGTTTAACTTTATAAGTTCGAGTGAAGTCTCTTCATAATCGCTAAAAATCACTTTTGCCCCAAATCTCGCAAGCGATATCCCGGCGACTCCGGTTCCGGCTCCCAATTCAAGAACGCATTTTCCATTCAAAAAAGGGGCAGAAGTCTCTAAACCTGCAAAATAGGAGGGCAGCACAGTCCCCGACTCCCAAATGTTCAAGTAATACGGGAACCGTTCATCTTCGCCAAAATCAATCTCAGTCATATTATTAACAATCGAATCTATATTATCCATATACATAATCTTAACTTTTACGTCATTATAATCAATAACCCGCTCTTTTAACGGTAATTTTCTGATATCATCAACTAATTGCATTTTAACTCCGGATAATATTCTATTTAACTTAATTATCGAAAAAAATAAATAGATTTCTTTTGAATTTTATATTTTTAAATAGCCGAAATTATGCTAACCTGTCCGGACTTACATGCAGCCTATTTGTTATGAGAATGGAAATAGCCTGAGTAAAATGAGGAGTTCGGCTTTTGAAAAGTGTAAAAGAGGCAATCGATATAATCGGTGAAAATAAATTCGTAAATGTAAAAAAAATACTCTCCCCTTCCGATTTTAACAACTTTATAAACGCAGTAAGATCAGAGAGAAAAACCACATTCAGAATAAATACGCTAAAAACCGACGTTCAATCCGTACTCCAGAAACTCATGCATCTCAAAATAAAATCCGTCAAGTACGAACTTCTCAATAACGGATATATAGTAACCGATGATAACGGCAAAAATATTCTCAACTCAGAGCCTGCCAAAACCGGCTTGATATATCTACAGAGTATCTCAAGTCAGATCCCGCCGGAAATCCTTGATCCTCAACCGGGGGAACTAATCCTCGATATGGCGGCGGCTCCGGGCAGCAAGACATCACAGATAGCAGCCTTGATGAACAACACCGGAAAAATTGATGCCGTCGAGCCGGATTTTGTAAGAAAAGAGAGACTTGACTTCAACCTGAAACTCCTCGGTGTTACAAATGTCACCACATATCAGGAGACCGGTGAGAGATTTGCCGGAGACAAGGAGAATTACTATGACAGAGTTCTGCTTGACGCTCCATGCTCCGGCGAGGGGAGATTTAATGTTTATGATAAATCTTCTTATGGCGCATATCAGCCGGACAAGATTCTCAAATTTCATAATCTGCAGTACAAGCTCCTCAACAGTGCTTTAAAAGCAGTAAAGATCGGCGGTACCGTCGTATATTCCACCTGCACGATAAATATGCTTGAAAACGAACTTGTCCTCGACAGGATCTACAAAGATAATAAATTCGGTATCAAGATAATTAAAGTCGATCCCAAGTTTTTTAAATCACCAGAATTTGTTCAACCGATATTGATTCATGACGGTGAAAGGCTCAATGAAAATATAAAAGGAGCTTTGAGAGTTGTTCCTTCAACTAAAATCGAAGGCTTTTTTATATGCAAAATAATAAAAACATCATAAATCTTATTTTTTTTATACTGAAAACTGTTTTTTAGAAATTATGTTGTATAATATACACAAATTATGTTTGATAAAAGATTTTTGATGATTAATCTATTGGTTTTGCTTTTGTTCGGTTGTCAGAATAGAAATTCGGTACCGGTTAAGATACACATGAATTTTAATACCGGGGAAAAAGTTCCCATTCTAATAAAAGTAAACAACAAGATCGTTACTGTGAAGGCCAAACAAGCTGAGATCGTGACAGCGAAGTCTGGCAGGATATCGATCGGGTTAACGGCTCCAGGTTATGAGAATAAAAATATCGTCATAACAAAAGGGCAGATTCTCAATAAAACGAACTATGTTCTAAATGTAAAACTGAAGAAAGAGACTGCGAAACAATGAGACACCTTGATAAAATTTGACATTAAACAAAATAAATGATATAAATCCAAAAATATTTTAACGTTGGGGATAAAATGACAAAAGAAGAGTTAAATAAGTACAAAGAGATGCTTTTACAGGAAAAAAAAGAGACCCTCGAATCGTTAATGTCCAATGACTCAACAGCTAAGGACATTTTAGAGAATGACATACAAAACGTTAATGACTCGATTGATGAGGCTTCAGTTAAAATCACTCAGGATTTGCTGAACATAACAAGTGCAAAACAAAAACAAACGCTTTTGGGAATAGAAGCAGCTCTTAGAAGGATCGATGAAAACTCTTTCGGACAATGCGTATCCTGCGGATGCCAGATAACAAAAGAGAGACTCGACACTTTGCCATGGGTAACCATGTGTATAAAATGCAAAAATGAGATGGAAAAACATCAGAAATAATACAATGTAAAAACATTGTTACTCTAAACCTCTTGTAAAAATACTTTTTTATAGAATTTTTGCAGAGAGCCGCATCTAACAAATAAAATGATAAAAAGCACGCCGTAAATAGCGTGCTTTTTATCATTTTTAGAGTATAATAACGGTAAAAATATACACATAGAGAAAAATTATTTAATATGAAAATCAAAAGAATTATAAAGATTACTCTGATTACTATACCGATTATAGCGGCTTTACTGTTTCTAACGTTTACAGTAACAATTTACAATCTGAAGCCGATTATAAAATTCTTCCTTAACAGAGAGATAAGCTACACTGAGCTAAAACTCAACCCGTTTAACGGTAAAATCCTCATAACAGACTTTACGTATGGGTACACGAACGACTCCGCAGTTCCCACAAAAACGCTCATAAAGGCAGACAGAATCAGTGCTGATTTCAGTATGCACTCTATCCTCCTGCTTTCTCCATCGGTAAACCAGATCCGCATAAACAGCCTCTCAATGTACATCCTCATGGATTCCCGGACAGGCGCAATTTCATTCCCGGATTTTATAGATAAAAAAAAGAAAAACAGTAATTTCAGACTGCCTATAAACATAAACGGTGTTTTTATCAGCGGCAGCAAGATCATGTCTTATGAGAATGGGAAAATGTCTGATTTCATAAAAAACATAAACATTATCATGCCGGGCTATAATTCATCCGAAAATAAATTATCGCCTGCCATATCTGCGGAGATAGATGGTAAAACTATAATGATAAACGGCTCCGCAATTTTTAAGAATAACAAAACCATCAACAATTTTAACATAAAAATTAGTGACTATGAACTGGCAAAAGACCGCTTTTTCATAAGTAAAATACGAGATCTCAACATCGCCGGCGGTATGATTGATATCGATTTAAACATTGACTTCATAACCTCGAGAATGAAAAAAAGTGAACTTAATATTTCAGGATTACTGAAAATGCGTCAAATTACCGGTAATTTCAGAAACTACCGCATATCAGATGCTGAAGGGATAGTAAAACTCGGCAATTATGACCTGAGAAAAAACAGACTCAGCATAAACCGGATCGGCATAAATTCCGGATCACTCACGATCACCCAACCGGAAAATCCGACTGTCAGAACCAAAGAATCAACATTCAACTACAGCATAGACACAATCGATATAAAAAAACTTCTTATTAACTACTCAAAGTACAAAGAACTCGAAATCTCCGGTACGATATCCGGCCTGCAAACCGGTAAAGAGACATTTCCATTCAGCATCAGATCCGGCTTCAAGACTGGCGGAATGATAACTGTCGCCGGAACAATCACAGATTTTAAAAACATAGATATTGCAACCTTGAAGGTAGAAAACTTTAATCCTGTAACCGAGGGAATAATCAACATTCCGTCCGTAAAAAACCTTGTCCTAAAAAGTTTTGACGGAACCTTAAACTACTCAAACAAAGAACTTACGCTAAACGGAATCTATGAGATCGATAATTTTAAACTCGCCATGAATCAATTTGAGTTTGACATCGGTAAAGTCAGCGGGAACATAAGCAGCATAGATATAAAGAATGAAAAAATCTCATTCGACCATCTCAAAATAAACGGCGGAGATATAAAACTCAGAGACAGCTATCTGAAAAACATAAACCTCTCACTCGAAAAAAAGTTTGAACCGATAACAGTGTGTTACAACCTCTCTGCCGACAACCTCTTTGAGAATATTGAACTGCCGTCAATGAATTTTATATACGGTACGGCTAACTATGAGTTATTCGTTGAGGCGGCAAAAATCAAAGCGTCAATTTTCTCAAAATATGATGGGATCAACTTTACTTACAACGGCAAGGTGAAAACGGACACTTTGACCATAAGCTCAAACAACACAAAATACATCGATTGCTCCGGGGTGAATGTAGATGTGGAAAAAATCACGTTAAACCCGCTAAGATACAATGTAAGTCTTGTCAATGCGAACTCCGTCTACGCAAGAATTGAGATGGGTGATAAAAACGGGTTTGTTGTAGCCGGAGTTCCGCTCGGGGCAGCTTCGGGCAGCTCACATGAAGAGGAGTCGATCTTTCATCTAAAAAAAGTTTCCGTTTTAAATATGAATGGGGATATCTTTGACGATACATCGGGTAAATCCGTCATTCACAAGCTAAACAGCTGCAAAATCGCAATCGAAAATTATCCGTCGTTTATCTATCCGGAGGGAAACCTCAAGATGAACGGTTACTACGACAAAGTCAACCCGATAAGTCTCGATATGAAACTTGCAAAAAACGGTATCAGGGGAAAACTCAAAGGTTCTAATATTCCGATGATAAACTTCTCGCCTTACACAGAAAAATTTATATCGCAGAAGATAAACTCCGGCCGTTTAACGGTAGAATTCCCATTCAGCATAGAAAAAAACAAAACTGACTTAAAACTAAAACTCACCATGAACAATGCACAAATCTCGCCGCTTCCGGGAAGTTCCGCGTTTGACATGGGGAGCGCACTCAAACTGATCGAGGACTCGAACAAAAACGCATCTATCGAGATTGATTTGAGCGGGAAAAAGAGTAAACTTAAGGTAGATTATCCCTCTCTATTTTTTAATCTACTCAAGTCTGCATTAAAAAAGACGAGGAACGACATTGGGAGTCTGGGTGAGAATGTTAATTATGCCCTCATTACCGATAATTTTTCCGTTGTTCCATTCTTATACGGTGATAATGCAATCGAAAATTATCCGTCGTTTATCTATCCGGAGGGAAA
>JBFZEO010000189.1:0-3260 GCA_041306845.1 Spirochaetota bacterium | reverse complement strand
CGGTTAGTTCCTCATTCCCCCATGCCCACATCCAAGTCTCAGTAGAATGCGACCATGACCCGATGAATATCATATTAAACACAGCAGACTCCCCACCTTTTTTATAAAACTTTATAGTACTGGAGTCCTCATTCCATTCATAAAAAGGGTATTTTTCAAGTTTGTATTTTTCTAGCAATCGTTCCTGCTTATCTTCACATTTAGAAAAACACTCTCCGAGATAATCGTAAAATTCTTCTTCGTTCATTTTTATCAGTCCTGTTATTTCTTATTTTTTGAGCCGTTATATAGAGTGGCGAGTTCGATCCGCGAGTGTACTTCAGTTTTTTTGAATATACTCAGGATATGGTTTTTGGCAGTACCCGGTGTTATGAAGCAGATATCGGCGATCTCCTTGTTAGACTTGCCCTGGAGAAGGTGGTAGAGAATGTTTTCCTCCCTTTTTGATATGCCAAAGTGTTCAAGAAAAGTTTCATTCTTTGCCGGCACCTTGAGCATATTTGTGTCTTCGATTGAGTAACCCTTGCGCGGATTCCAGAGTACAATCCTCAACTCCTCTCCGGATATGTTTACCGAGTCTCCGTCAACCAGCTCCCGTTTGCCCTTAATCGCCTCTCCGTTTATAAATGTACCGTTTGTACTTCCGAGATCCTTGATAAAAAGCCGCTCGTTGTCTATCGTAACTTCCGCATGAGTTCGTGAAACAGTATCTTTTATCAGAGATATGTCACAATTCTCACTGCGTCCTATGATGAATGGAGACTTGTCGATCTTTATAAAAAGTTTGTTCCCATTCTCCTGATAAAGTTCGATATGCCAGAGGAGTTTTGCTGCCATTATTTTTACTCCGACTCATTTTTATTTATGGGCAGATCATTGATTTTTTTTATATCCTAGTTAGTTGCCCATATATTTGATAACTGAATTTATATCATAAAAATAAAAAATTATCGATGTTTAATGCGAAAAAACTCTCTCTCTCCGGCAAGAATTTCATTATCTGTCTTGCGGCACTTCAACCGGTTAAAGTATGACCTCAGGATATATCTCAGCACACTCCCTTTACTTCTTAACATATACCGACTCTGAAGATGGAAAAGCAGATCTCTCAGATCTCTGTCGATTAAAATCTTTCGTTTGATATTTATATCAAGCCCTTTCTCGTCAAAACCCTTTCCGGATAGATAATTTTTCTTAAAATCAGTTAAATCAAGATATTGAACAGCTTTGCATGAAATCTCATTGATACAGTTTGAGTTTTTTAATTTTCTCTGTCTGGCATGTTCCAGTATCTCACTGTAAAGACCGGCATCAAAAAGCACATGAAAATAAATTAAGTCAACGTTACGCATAAAAGCCTCCTACTTATATTAAATGCAAAAACTACGATTTTTGATTAATAAATTTTATAAAAAAGGAAGAATTTTAAATAAAGGTTTTATCGATGCCATTTAAACTATTTATACCATATGGCATATTCCTAATAAGTTAGAATTCTATTAGATTTATAAATGGCGGGGCTTAAGGGGAATCGGGGCAATAAATAACGGATGCTTTATTGCCCCTTTTTTATTGGTTTGTGCTATAATTCCATTATCTGTATTTTTGTGGAGTTGTGGAATGAATAGATTAGCTTTTATTATATGTACTTTTTTTGCGGTGATTTTGGTATCTGCAGAAGATATAAAGATGGCCCTGCAACCGGGGAAATCTGTTGATATCGGCAATCTTTATCCGTCTGCGGACGGCGGGATAATAGCCGGTGTAGCTGATTACAACAAGGTTATCTTTTTTGATAAATACGGGGCTATCATAAACACCTACGTTGATTATGATAATAATTCAGTTTGTGCAGCGATATCGATCAGTCCTGATAACAAGAGGGCAATTATTCCGTATACAGTGCACAACATAATATTTGAAATAAATACCGGCAGATTTAAAATAGTTAATAAATATGCTGATACTTATCACAGACACACCGGTGCTGTCGGGTTCCTTGACGATAAAACCTACATAGCCGCATTCGCCAGCAACATATCGATCCCTGTTATGATAAGCAAGTCCCAGTTTGAGAACCAGATACTGAACAAGATCGATAGTTCATCAGAGCGAAACACAATTAAGAATATTTATACGGCGAGTCCCGATGATCCCGATTATATGGTACTCAGGTCAGACTTTAAATACAATTGGGATCTTGAAAGCATAATCGAAAATACCGGTTATAAAACAGGTTACGAGAAGTATATGGCTGTTGATAAATTTGATATAGACGGCAATTATCTTGAGACAATATATGTTCACAAACTGGCAACCGGGGATAATTCTCAGGGGATAATTTTTAACAGTGACAGGAGCAAGATGATTATTCACACAATGATGAGAAATCTTATCCTGATCGATATAAACTCCGGCAAGCTCTCCGAGATTGCCATTACTGAGAATGCGATTCTTAACTGGAATCATATAAGATTTATGAATAAGGATAAAAATGTGTATGTGTTTTCCCCGTACAATTCTATCTACTATGTTTATAATCTTGACGGCCTTCTCCTGCAGAGTAATAAAATAACCGGTTTTTTCCTCGGTTATGATACCGCCGACTCCAGGATAATAACAGCTGAGTACCGGTACAACATGGATAAAAAGGAGAATGAGGTTTTTATGCTCTATCTTGATTTTTCCGGCAAAAAAATGTTTGAGAAGAAAATCGGCGTTATGCCGCTTATGAACACATACTACTCTGAACGGAATAAGTTGTTGTACTACAGCAGCAACAGGATAATTACACTTTACAGCACCGTTACAAACAGATCGGCAACTATAACTATGGATCTTAATGATTGGCTTATATATACAGATGAAGGTTACTGGGAAGGATCAAGAAATGCCGGCAAGTTTATATCTATGGTGAGAGGATTAAACGCATATGGGATCGATCAGCTTGCAGTTAAGTATAACAGACCCGACCTGGTTTACAGTTCTCTCGGGTCGAATGATACTGAACGTCTTGCCCATTACAAGGCTCTTTATGATAAACGTCTGAAAAAACTCGGACTTACAGAGAAAGATCTTGCCGCACTATCTGAGCCGCCGGATATAAAGATAATCGATTCTGCTATAAAAGGTGATAAGGCGGCTCTTAAATTCTCCCTGATACAGACAACAAACAAAATCGTTTCCTACAATATCTATGTGAATGATGTTCCCGTCTACGGATCGGCGGGTGCTCAGGTAACCGCAGCATAGATCGGAAG
>JBFZEO010000186.1:0-4687 GCA_041306845.1 Spirochaetota bacterium | reverse complement strand
TTAACGAGGCTTTAAAGTTCGGATGTGATATAAATGCAAAGGATAAAAGTGGTCAGACCGTTTTGTCCATTGTTTCCAAGTGCAGGCCCGATCTTGTGAGTTTGCTCATAAAGCATGGTGTGGATGTTAATCTGCCGGATGACAACAAGATAACTCCGCTTCACTGGGCGGTTGAGTACGATAATACTGAGATTGTTGAACTGCTTCTTGAGAATGGAGCTTCATGCCGGGCAGTAGACGGTTTGTCGGAAACACCGCTCCATTGGGCTGCGTGGACAGGCCATCACCGATCGGCTGAACTTCTCTTAAGATACGATAAAAAGACAGACTTTGCTAACTGCGGCGGATTTACCCCTCTTGACCTGGCAGTTAGACAGGGGCACAACAAAATGATCGAGCTGTTAAGTGTAAAAAAATAGGATTGAGCCTATTTTATATCATTGTATCCGCCGTTGAGGTTGTATACTTTACTGAAATCCATATCCTGCATGATTGAGAGTGTCCTCCCGCTCCGGTTACCGCTGCGGCAGTAGATAAGATATGTTTTTGATTTATCGAGAGCGCTCAAACTCTCCTTAAAATCGGCAGCGTAGTAATCGATATTGACAGCACTCTCGATGTGACCTGCAGAGAATTCATCTGGAGTTCTCACGTCGATTATTACGGCATCAGAGCTGCCCTTATATTTTATCAGCAGTTCTTTAAAGCTCTCCGCATTTACGGTAATGTATTTATTTTCTTTGTCATCACCGGGTGTCTGATTTTTAACCTCGGTTTTTATGCATCCGGACAACATAAACATTGAACTTATCATTAAAAGAAATATTTTCATAATCGGCTCTCCTAATTTATAGTGTAATAATAACTAACTATTTTTATGTAATCAAATTTAATATGGAAAAATATTAATTCTTTTCAAAAATGCTGCAAAAAAAATAGGAAAATCCAAAGAAAATACATTATAATTCGCTTAAGACTTTTTAGGAGTGAGTTTTGGAAAATAAGATAAATAAAGGTGAAAAAATAGGGGAATTCCTTCTGCGGATAAATGCGATAACTAAGGAACAATTAAAAAACGTGCTTGATGAACAGGCGGCCAATCCCGATAAATTGTTTGGTGAGATAGCCATAGATCGCGGATATATAAATGATGAAGCACTCGATGAGTATATAAAAGCAAAATACAATTCAAATATAGGTTAAATTTACCGGCAGTTCAGACGATATTTATTGAGGGATGGATAGCCGGTAAAAATGATGATTTTCTCAAAAAATATACATTCCACCCGAAACACCGGATAACAGGCGATTATAGCCGATAGTTCCGGACATTTTTATAAATAAGTTCAAATATGGGGTTTTTATGATAAGTATCAGATACAAGCTGCTGATAGTTGTGATTCCTGTTTTTATTGTGGTTATGATTTTTTTGACTATAATTTCTGTGGGATTTGCGCGGGCAGGGATCACAAAGATCGCTTCCGAGTTTCTCGGGTACAAGATGACGCAGGTTGTCGCGCGTGCCAACTCCGAGGTGGAGAACCTCAAGTCTTCCGGGTTTGAGGGGAATGAGGATTTTGCGAGAGAAGTTAAGAAGAGTGTCGAGCAATATGCGGCAAGTATAAGTAAATCTGATATCGAATCGTTTGCTGCGATAGATTCTAAAGGGATTGTGAGGCTTTCGACGGATAGTTTTATGCCGATTGGTCAGGAAGCACAATTTTTTAATATTATAAAATCCTCTGATAATAATTGGGTAACATTCAAAAATAACCAGATGGATAAAGTCGGATATTACAAGTATTTCCCGGAATGGGATTACTATTTCCTAATATCTGTCTATTCTTCGATGTTTTTTAAAGATGCTAACACTATATTTAACAACTCGATTATGATTTTAATCATAAGTATAATTATTTTGAGTTTGATTCTTTTCATTTTTATCAATTACACACTTAATCCTATGAACTCGATCGTTCAGACGATGAAGGACATCATAAAGATTAATGATTTAACAAAACGTGTAGGTATAAAGTACAATGATGAGATCGGAGAGATGGCATACACATTCAACAACATGCTCGAAGAGCTCTCAAACGCCTACACAACGATCAAAGAGTACGCTTACAAGTCTGTCCTCGCTCAAAAGAAGGAGGAGCGGGTCAAGGTTATGTTCCAGAAATATGTTCCGCAGGATGTTGTGAATGAGATTGTGCAGAATCCTGATAGGGCGCTGGTTGGTAAGAACTCTAATTTGACTGTACTTTTTTCCGATATCAGAAGTTTTACGACTATTTCCGAGTCTATGACTCCTGAGAAACTTGTCGAATCTCTCAATAGATATTTTACAATAATGGTTGATATTATCTATCAGAGGCGAGGTGTTATCGATAAGTATATCGGAGATGCGATCATGGCGATCTTTGGTGCTCCGAAGGTTTATGGTGATGATGTTCAGCAGGCGGTTCTTTCCGGTCTCGAGATGCTTGAGAGTCTTGAGAAATTCAATGAGAAACAGAGATCTATCGGTTCCAAAGAGTTCAAGATCGGTATTGGGATTAACTATGGACCGGTTACGGTCGGCAATATCGGAACTTCACAAAAGATGGATTATACTGTTATCGGTGACGCGGTAAATCTTGCTTCCCGTCTCGAAGGTTTAACCAAAGAGTACCATACGGAGATAATAATCTCAGAGGGGACTTTTGAAGCGGTTAAGGATTATTTCTATGTGCGGGAGATAGATCGCGTGCGGGTGAAAGGTAAGTTAAAACCGGTTAAGATATATCAGCCGGCGAGACAGCTTACAAATCTTCAGAAACAAGCCTGGACTTTGTATAATCAGGGAGTGCGTCTGTTCCTTCTGAGGCAATGGGACGAAGCGCAAAGAAATTTCATTAAGTCCCTCGATCTGCTCGGCGGTAACGACTTCTTATCTGAAAAATATCTAGAGGATATAAAACAGTGCAGGATCACACCGCCGGAACCGGACTGGGACGGAACAACAACTATGACTCATAAATAATTGCTAACTATCTCCGTTGCTTGTCCTCATACTTTCGTCTACTCCCGCGATGCGAGTTCCTCCCATCGGGCGTAAAGTTTTTCAAGAGATTCACAGGTGTTGTCGTATTCACCCTGCAGCAGATTGATCCGGTTGTAGTCAACGGAACCTGACGATAACTCGGTCTCTATCCGCTGTTTATCGGCCTCGAGTTTTTCAATGGTTCCTGTTGTCTCCTCCAGTTCCTTCTTTTCCTTGAATGATAGTTTAGCTTTTTTATCCTCAATTTTCTTTTCGGACAGAGGAGGAGTCTTAACCTGTTTCGCAGCAGATTCCCTATTCTCCTCCTGCTCATCCTTGTAGTCCAGGTACTCTGAGAATGTGCCGCCGAATTTTCTCACCAGCGAGTCTCCCTCAAGCACAAGGAGCTCATCAACAACTTTATCCATAAAAAATCTGTCGTGCGAAACTGTTATCAGGCACCCTTCATAATTTACGAGGAAATCCTCCAGAATATTGAGTGTTTTTATGTCAAAATCGTTAGTCGGTTCATCGAGTATAAGAAAGTTGGGATTACTCAAAAGGAGGCGGACAAGGATGAGGCGTTTTAACTCGCCGCCTGATAGTTGTGATACCGGAGAGTATTGTATCGCCGGATTAAATAAAAATCTCTCAAGCAGCTTTCCCGGTGATAACTCGCTTCCGTCGGCAAGTTTAAATAGATCGCCCTGACTCTTTATGTACTCGATAACAGTCTCATTCTCCTTAAAATCGGCTCTTGCATCCTGTCTAAAATGCGCAATAACTGTGTTTAAGCCTCGGTCAACTGTTCCGCTGTCTGGGGCAAGGGTGCCAGTAAGGAGGTTAATCAGAGTAGTTTTTCCGGCGCCGTTCACTCCGGCGATTCCAAGCCGCTCCCCTTTTTTGAATGAGTAAGTGAAGTCCGAAATTACTTTATGAGTTCCGTAACATTTAGTTAAATTTTTAACCTCAAGGATCTTATTTCCCAGCCGCCGGCCTGTCGTTGACAATGCGAAAGACTCGTCCTCTTTAAAGACATCTCTGTTTATCATCGAATAAATTTTGTCCTTTCTCGCCTTGGACTTCGTGCCGCGCGCCTTTGGTCCGCGTCTTAACCACTCCATCTCTGTTCTGAGAATGGACTCGGTCTTTCCCTCTTTGCGAAGGTTGTTTGCGATAAGTTCATCCCTTTTTTCAACGTAATACGAGTAATTTCCCTCAAAAACCGTTATTTTCTCCCGATCCATCTCGATGATCTTAGTCGTGACCCTATCAAGGAAATATCTGTCATGTGTCACCATAAGGATCGCTTTGTCTGTCTTGACGAGATACTCCTCGAGCCACATGATAGTATCAACGTCGAGATGATTAGTCGGTTCATCAAGCAGAATGAGATTGGAGTCTTCGATGAGCGTTTGAGCGAGAGAGACTTTTTTGAGTGTCCCGCCCGATAAAGATCCCATCTTTTTATTCATATCAGTAATGTTCAGTATATTTAGTATCGATTTTATCTCATTCTCATAGTCCCAGCACCGCTCCGCATCCATCCTCTCGATCAGCTCAGACATCTCTTTTTCTTCCTTAGCAGTTGCTCCGTGTGCGATCTTTTCGCAGATGATTTCGTAACGTCTGATGAGGTCGAGTTTCGGTGAAGATCGGAAG
>JBFZEO010000175.1:0-2646 GCA_041306845.1 Spirochaetota bacterium | reverse complement strand
TTTCCGGTAAATCATCATATAATTCTCTTACAGCATTCATGGTTAATTCCTTCTTAGGTTTTTATTTTATAAGAGCGCAGCTCTTATGATCTCAGTATATTGCCGGCTGGCTTGTCAAAAGTTCCACAAACTCTCTCTTTTCCTGTGGAAAGAGGATGAGAGATTTTATAAGAGCTGCGCTCTTATAATCTGCCTTTGGGACTTGCTGTCTATCGAGAAGTTGTCCTCCATGTGATGTTCTCAGGCGAACATCTCACGGCGGAGCAATTCTCTGGACAGCGCAAGTCCATATGGGGGTAAAATTTGGGATGGGGGAAGAGTTTTCAACATCGGAAATATCTTCCCCGACATGTAGCACTCTTTATTTCTTTTCTAATTATGTTAATTCCATAATTTATCTCTTAAGTATTTCATCTTGAATAGTTTTTATATCCGCTAAAATTTGTCGTCTTTTTACATAGAAGTAGATTCCAAAAGGAATCCCATAGAGTGTGACACAAGCAATAATTATGTATTTCTTGTACTTACTACTCTTTACTTCTAATTCCCTGAGAGTTGTAACTTTATCAAATAGTGGATTCTTATCTTCGATAGCATCGATGATGCCTTTTAATTGATTCTTACAAGTGATAGCTGTTTCTATCCTCTTATCAGTTAAGTTTCCACCTTCATTCATAACATCAATCACATTACTAAACTTGGCTCTCAAGTCCTCAATCTCCTTAGTTGTGTGGTGGTTGTATGCCTCAGCCGATGGTACAAATTCCCCATTGGCTGCATAATAATCCACGAGCATATCGGTAAAATCCACGAAGTTTTTCTCAATAAAATTAACTTTAGAGGAATCTACATTATCCTGTTTCTTTCTCCTACTTACTTTAAACATGTTCTTAAACATACTCTTAGAGAATCCTACATAAACGCCAGGCAATATCTTTTTTCTAAAACTTAATCTCATTTTAATTCTCCTTATTTTTTCATAATTCAATTTAGTTTAAGCCTCTTGCAAAAATAGTTTTTTGCAATGTATTTATGGGTAAATGCCTTAAATTTGTTAAGATTAATTTGGAAAAAAATCAAACAAAAAAGGTAAATATCCGCGAAAAGTATAACAGATTTATTGGACGATAAGCAAGAATTTTTTGTATTTTATGAAGATCATCTTTTCCTTATTAACTGTTTGAAAGTCATTGAAAACCATAAAGTCTTTTTTTATCCAGATATAACTGGAAAGGGTGTTCTGAGAAAAATAGATTTAAAATATTCCTTTTTTATATTGCAAAATCACTCTTAAAGATTTCAACTGTTAATAAATTAATCGGCATGTCATCTGAGTCCGTAAATTATCTAAGTATCTGATCAATCAGTTCGATACGCGTTTTAACGTTGAATTTTATCATAAGTTTATCGATCCTCGCCAGCAGCTCATTATCCGTCAGCTTCATTGCGCGTGCGATCTCTCTATATTCGGTTCCTTTTATGAGGTGAAACAGGAGCGTTTTTTCGGACTGGGAGAGATTATATCTCGCAGCAGTCTCTTCAAATCTCTTGAGGACATTTTGTTGTTTAGCCGGCGGAGTCTCATTCTCCTGCACCGAGTCGATCTTACGGTCTATCTCTTTTATGTTCCGTTTTTTGAATGTTTTTATCGAGTTTATCTGATTGAAGATTGTTTCTCTTATTGATGTTTCGTTAGTATCGGGCTGAATGTGTACCGGTTTTATTATCCTGAATGTTTTGTTGTTAATGAATCCGGGCCGTTCAAAACTGATGATGATAACCGGTAGTTCGTTCAGCGACGGGATCTTATCTGACTCATAAAAAAGCAGTTCATTCTCACCGTGAACACCTGAGGCAAGTATCAGCGCATCAAAGTTCTCGTTTATCAAAAGTTCAAGTGCCGTATCTCTGTCGGAAGCCGTTCTGACAGTCAGAGAATCCTTAAATATAGAGTCGAGCGTTTTGGTTATCGTTATGTCGTCGCAGAATAGGAGGATGGCCCCTATATTATCGGATTTATTTTCATTTTCATGGGTAGTCGGCTGCCCGGGGGTAACGGTGAATGGCGCCGGTTCAAAAATTATCTTAAAGACGGCGTACTCGTCATAGAGCTTTTCGTGGGTTATGCTCAGTTTGCCGCCCAGAAGCTGGGCGTTCCGGTTGATGTTGCCGATCATTATCTTTTCGGCAGAACCGGCTTTGTCTGTCATGTTGATATCAAACTCGCCTATGGTCATAATTGCCCTGCCTGAGTCCTTTATGAGAGTTATGTACAGATCCTACCGCCGGTCAGAAAATGTTGTTATGTATGAGAATATGTTTTTGAGGAGCATCTTCGCCTCCGACAGTTTCCCTTTTATCATAACGTTGCCGGCAGCTGCCCTCACGATCTTTCTGTCGAGTAGTCCGAGCGTGTTAAATCCGTCTGTCTGCCGCTTGATGAGTTCTCCGAGGTCAAAGATGGTTTCCTGTTCCTCCTCGTTCTTGATCGGCTGCGGCGGTTGGATGACAGTCTGCTCCGTCTTTGTCTGTTGTTGCGGAATGGTGATCTCTGCCGATTCACTATTTATATCGTTTTTATTATTTATAGGGTAAAGCAGAGAGAGTCCGGTTATGAGAATGGTGATCGACGCTGTGAGAACGAGT
>JBFZEO010000174.1:0-4839 GCA_041306845.1 Spirochaetota bacterium | reverse complement strand
AAATATGATGGCTTTCTGGTTTGGTTTTATCACATATATGCTCTTCGTTTTAATTTGGATAATTTCATTTTACAAAAAATTTAATAGAATACCAAATTGCAAATAACAAAATAAAAAAATGGATTCAAAATAGCTTAAAAAAGATTTAACACAACAGTTCGTACAAGGATTCCCTGCCGTTGGTTCCTTCTCTTGTTTACGGAACATTCTTTGTTTTGTTGCTGTGCTTCGCCTCGTTTTCCTGATAAAATAAAAAATGCTGCGTGTACCGGAATCGCTAAATTCATTTTATTATCCCTAATGCAACTAAGATGAATATGGGGCCGTTAAAGATGCCATGGATAAAGATTCCGGTAAGTGTATTTTTTGTTTTATGAAATACATATGGAACAATAATAAAACATGGAATAAGCATAATTATCATGTCAAGTCCAAATGGCAGGTGGAAAATTAACCATAGCAAGGAGCATAATATCCATTCCCAACTACCTTTAAGCCTTGTTTGTACATATCCTCTCCACGCTATCTCTTCACCGACAATATTGAAAAAGAACATCGGCAGCCAGACTAACAATAATAATTTTTCAGAGCCTTGAAACGGATGGAGTTCCATAAACCAGGGAGTTGTTGACAAGTTTCTAAAACCGGCATACTCATTTAGTAATGTTGAAATAAAAAAAATCATCCCGGTTAAGGTAAATACAAGTAAAAGGCCAATAATTGAGTATATCCAATCCTTTTTTGAAAAAGATCTAATATTTAAACTTTGCATTATTTGTTTTATTCCATTATTTCCTTCAAGTTTTACCATCATAACTGCAAAAATGAAAATAGGAATAAATAGAAAATATCCGGTAATAAACCAGTACAAAGCCGGATTTATTAAAAAATTACTCTTTAAAAAAGGCAGAAGAGTGAAAAGAAGTATAAAAAAATAAATTGTTGAAACCGTAAAAATGATTATCGCTTTTAATGGAGTAATTCCTTTATCTTTAATCCGTAATCTCCTGTTTATTTGTATGGTATTTAATCCGACAAATACAGAGTCATTTGAAATAGTTACTTAAAATTTTAAATATAGGTGCCCTAAATCAAATGGCTCAAAAAGATATTATTTTTTACCGGAAGAATGGAGGTAGATTGATAAAATTGTTATCTCTGACGGGGTTATCCCGCTTATCCTCGATGCTTGCCCGATAGTTGCCGGTCTGACCAGTTTAAATTTCTCCTTGGACTCAAATGATAAACTATTTATTTCATCATAATTTATATCTTCCGGGATCTTACGATCTCCGTTTTTGCGTGTTTTCTCTATTTCGCGCAGCTGTCTTACGATGTACCCCTCATATTTTATCTCGATGCCGGCAGATATAAATGAGTCGTAATTAACCTTTTCTCGTGTTGCGGAATAGATCATGTATGCGTCATGAAAGTCTGTCTCCGAATTCTTAAGATATTGTTCCCATGAGGAGCCTTTTTTTATGCCGTTCTGATCGATAAGAGAAGCCTCATTCTCATTTAACCGCTCTTTTGTCAGATTTAATTTGAGTTTTTCTATTTCCAGTACTTTGCTGTTATAAAAGTCCTTATCTTTCTCGGTAAGGAGATTGTACTTGATTGCATATTTAGTGAGTCTGGTTTGCGCATTGTCCTGCCGGAGCTGCAGTCTGTGTTCGGCTCGCGAAGTAAACATTCTATACGGCTCTGTAGTTCCGTGTGTTACGAGGTCGTCTGTCATAACTCCGATATATGCCTCGTCTCTTCCAAGAATGAGCGGTTTCTCGTTTAAAACAGACAGAGATGCGTTGATACCGGCAAATATACCCTGAGCAGCTGCCTCTTCATATCCTGATGTCCCGTTTGTCTGACCGGCTAAGAAAAGTCCCGATATGATTTTTGTCTCAAACGAGGGTTTTAGCTGAATGGGATTAATGTAATCATACTCAATTGCGTATGCCGGACGAAGAATCTCAAGGTTCTCAAAACCCGGTATAGTTTTTAGAAAAGCCTCCTGAACATCTTCGGGTAGTGAAGATGAAAGCCCGTTGAGATAGATCTCATCAGTGTAGAGTCCCTCCGGTTCTATAAAAACCTGGTGCCTGTCCTTATCGGGAAATTTCTTTACTTTATCTTCGATTGAAGGACAGTATCTGGGCCCTATCCCCTTGATCCGTCCGCTGAAGAGCGGAGACCTGTGCATATTGTCTCTGATTACCTGATGTGTATTTTCATTGGTGTATGTAACGTAGCAAGGGATATTTGGGCGATCCGGCGGAGTGTTGTCAAAACTGCTGAACCTTACACTCATCGGATCTCCGATCTGAGACTCAAGCCTATCGAAATTAATGCTTCTTTTTGCGACTCTTGACGGCGTACCGGTTTTAAGTCTGCCGACTTCAAACCCAAGCCTTGTGAGGTTGGCTGAGAGTCCAAGCGCAGCGGACTCTCCGAGTCTGCCGTACTCTTTGTTGAACTCACCTACATGGACTTTGCCCTCCATAAATGTACCTGTCGTCAGAACAACAGATTTTGCCGTTATTTTATTGCCGCGCTCTGTTATGACACCGGCTATTTTACCATTCTCAACAATCAGATCTACAACCGTATCCATAAAAAGGTCGAGTTTTGTGAGTGACTCAAGAGTTTTTTTCATTAAGACGTGGTACTCGAGTTTGTCGGCCTGTGCCCGCATTGCCTGAACTGCCGGTCCCTTTTTGGTGTTAAGCATCCTGAACTGGATCATTGTGGAATCAATAATCTTCCCCATGAGTCCGCCGAGAGCATCTACCTCTTTAACAAGGTGACCTTTCCCTATACCGCCGATTGACGGATTGCAGCTCATCTTGGCTACTGTGTCCAGGTTCTGCGTAATGAGTATGCTCCTCAATCCGAACTTTGCAGCAATATGTGCCGCTTCACAACCGGCGTGACCGGCCCCAACAATTATGACATCGTAGTCTCTATTTATCATCTTGACTCCATTCAAAAGCATTAAGTTATACAAAAAAAAACAAAAATAGTAAATAAACGTCTGATAAAAAAACTAACTATTAAGGTTTTTGTTAAAATTTTATAAATTTAAAGTCATTGTGGAGTGGTTTATCTGATAAACTTTTTTTATATAAAGATGTTTACTATAGAAAGTTTTTTTTGTATAAATTGTAGTAATCATATTGGTGATAATCCGGATCTTGTCTCTGATAAAAAAACAGACTCCGCACAAGTGCGGAGTCCACATCGTCAGATGATTTTTCAAGGCGGGAGGGGAAAAACCCTGACTATATATAGTTCGGGAAAAATTATTATAAACTTTATGATTACTTGAAAATATATTCAATTTTACAATGAAAAACGCGGATTTTTGCTGTTTTATAATATTCGCAGAAAGGATGGGTCTCATGGATAACGAAGAGTTGTATTCTGTTTCATCAAAGAAGATGAAGGCTTCAAAGATCAGGGAATTAATGAAATATTCTTCTATGCCGGGGATTATATCGTTCGGAGGAGGATCTCCCGATCCGGACAATTTCCCTTTTGACGATGTCAAAGATATAATAAACAAATGGGATTATAAAAAATCAAGAGTTGCCATGCAGTATGGTACGACCGGAGGTTATGCTCCGCTTGTTGATCTTATAAATACCAGAATGAAAATTAACAAAAGGATAGATACTTCCGGTGATGATATAATTGTGACAACCGGCGGTCAACAGGGACTTTTTCTTGTTTCAAGAGTTTTTCTTGATCCGGGCGATGTTGTTCTTGTGGAGGAGCCGACTTTTATTGGAGCTATGGCAGCTTTTCTTTCGTGCGGAGCCGATCTGGTCAGCGTAAAGCTGGAGGAGAATGGTGCCTGTCCGGATGATCTCGAAAGCAAGATAAAAAGTGTCAGGGCTCAGGGGAAAAATATAAAATTTTTCTATACGATACCAAATTTTCAGAACCCCAAAGGTTCAACCATGTCGCAGGAGAAAAGAAAGGCAATCTACGATATCGCCGCCAAATATAAAGTAATAATTCTTGAGGATGATCCTTATGGTGATCTTTATTACGAGGGTACTCCTGATGATTACATGCCTATAAAGTCTCTGGGGAATAAGGCTGATATTATTTATCTCGGTTCATTCTCAAAAGTTCTATGCCCCGGATTTCGACTGGGATGGGTGCTTGGACCCAAAAATATAGTCGATAAAGTCGGACTTGCCAAACAGTCCGTTGATGCCTGCTCATCTACATTTGGTCAGGTGATCGCTCACGACTATCTGGAGCAGGGTAAGATTGATAATTATCTCGGGATAATGAGGAATGTTTACAGTGTAAAAAAATCGGTGATGATAAATGCAATCAAAGATAAACTTGGTGATCTGGTTAAGTTTACCAATCCTAAAGGTGGATTTTTTATCTACATCGATCTGCCGGAAGGAATATCCGGGGAAAAACTTTTTAATGAGACTATTAAAGATAATGTCGCATTTGTTACGGGAGAACCATTCCACATAGATCCGGTTGAGGGCGATAAGCATCTGAGACTCTCTTTCTCAAATTCTACAGAGGAGCAGATTGTAAAAGGGGTCGGTATAATTGCAGAAAAGATCAAGAAAATGATGAGGTAACCTGTTCTTTCTCTAAATTTACTTTATCTTAACATTGTTATAACAAAATCTTAACATTGTTATATTAATCTGAATTCTAATACATGGTTTTTGTAAAGGGCACCGCTAATAACCTGCTTTGTATTTCAAACAAAGTAGTTTTTCTCATAGACGAGAAGCTGAAACCACAGCATAATCTGTTTATGTGGGAATTTCAGCGACGAAGTATATGAGAAAAAGAACGAGT
>JBFZEO010000172.1:0-6604 GCA_041306845.1 Spirochaetota bacterium | reverse complement strand
ATATTATAAACATCAACCTCATCGAACCCATCCATATAATCGGGACTCGTCATGTGGAGGAAATGGAGAAGATCCCCATTATTAAAAACGACCTCTGCCATCCTGTTAACATAATCGACCTCAGTTTTTGAAACAACAAACCTTGCTTTGCGGAAATGGGTATTAAGACCGACATGATCGGGATGCATGTGAGTATTAAAAACCCATTTTACATCATAAGGACTTATCCCGAACTTTGATTTAAGCTGATCGAGCAGGTGGTCAGAATGGTACGGTGATCCGGTATCAAAAAGTATCGGTCCGTAATTATTATCGATTATTACAAATGTTAGAGTCTTTAAAATATATGTATTTCCATCTTTATTTTTGATGGGAAAATCTGTAAAAATATATCCTGCGTCCATCTCATTCACACTTAAACATATCAATAATCTTTAGCTGCATAGTAACTTTACCTTTGTAATTATTAATCTCTATATTATAGAGAATATCAAATTTATCAGTAACAGAGCAATTACTTTTGAACCACTCTGCTTTATTCCAGTACAAACCGGAGATAGGCATATCCCCCTTGCCGGAAAAAACCACTTTAAGATGCTCCTTGTTTTTACCCATGAAGACATAATCAAAGATGGAGATCGACTTTGTATAAAGAACCGGATTCTGGTTTTCCATGCCGTATGGTTCCAGCCGTTTGAGATTTTTATAGAGACTATATTCCAGATAATCCACAGGAATCTCAGCATCTATCTCAGTATCATCATTTACATTTAACTCAATATCCGAGGATTTTGCCTCAAGATATCTCTTAAAATCATCAAGCCTCGACGGATTAAACCTGAAACCGGCAGCATTCTTGTGACCGCCGTACTCGGCAAGGATCTCCTTTGCCCCATCTAAAAATTCAACAAGATGAATGTCATTTCTGCTTCTGATAGAGCCGACAACTTCCGACTGATCGGCATAGGCAACTATTACCGGACACCCTGAGACTTCACAAAGTTTTGACGCGGTAAGACTCAACACCCCACGGGATATCTTATCACTATAAAAGAAATTTATCTTGTCGCCATAGAGTTTCTTGTTTTCATCTATCTCCGATATAAAAAGATTATATCCGTCAGTACCGAACTTTTTCCGATCCTCATTGCTGTTTATCAGTCCGGCAACCTGATAATCATTTTTTATAAAAAAGTTAAGAGCTTCTAAAGCATTTCCCATTCTGCCGGGAGAGTTCAGCACAGGGCAAATTTTCCATGCGATATCGGTAGATGTTATGTTTTTATAATCGAGTCCTATACTCTCGATCAAGTTACGGAGCTGAGGATGCGGATTGTGATTTATTTCACTGAGTCCGTATTTCACAAGGATTCTGTTAGTCTCAACAAGGGGCATTATATCGGCTATCAGTCCGAGGGCACAGTATTGAGCATATTTTTTAAAAGTTTCATAATATCCGTCAACTCCGGTTAGTATTTTATAAAACGACTTTATTCTCACAAAAAGTTCAATTTCACCGCTGAACATATCCCTATCGAGATGGGCCGGCTGGCTCTCATCATTTATTTCAACCACGATATCAGCTTTTTCTTCCGATTTAAGTTCAACCTGCATCAGATTTTTATAGTAGAATGGAGCTGTATTCCCGGAGGATTTGTATTCAACCTTTACAACCTTGTCAAAGTATCCGCTTTTATAAAAAGCGTATCCCGATATAAAAAGGAGGACAACTCCGCAAGCTGCGATATCATTATTCTTTATTTTTAAGAGTTTAGGGTTTATTATAGAATGGGCATCAGGCTGTTTATCGAGCAGATGGTGGTGATCTATGATTATTGTTTCTATTCCATATTCACCGAGAAGTTTAACTTCGTGGGTATTAGTTATTCCGCAGTCTACGGTTATACACAGTGAATATTTCCCTTTAAACTCGTTAATCTTAGATTCTGTCAACCCGTAAGATTCATCACCAACAGGAACGCAGCAGTCAACTTTAGCGCCGAGGGAACACAGGAAATCGTACATTATGTATGTAGAAGTCACGCCGTCAACATCCCGGTCACCAAAGATTATAATCTTTTCGGAATTCTTAACTGCCAGTTCTATGCGCTGATACGCCTTTGCGGCATCGGCATAGACAAACGGAGAGAGGAGGAGTTCGAGTTCAGGATACATAAACCTGAGAACATCTCCGTCACTATTAAGCCCGCGCCTGTTCAATATTGATAAAACAATGGGATCTATCCCTTTTGACGACCATCTTTTTATGAAATCATAGTCGATCGGTTTTTTTATTATTCCCATTACACCACTTCTTCGATTATTATTTTAGGACTTTCTACAGCGTTTTCGGAGTACTCAAGCGATCGGTAGAGCATATCGACTGCCGTTCCGTTGTCGGGAATGTTACTCTGGAGTGTAAATAAAACATCTCCCTCTTTCACATAATCGCCAACATTCACATTTACAGAGATCCCGGCATGATGATCGATCCTGTCATCGACAGTTTTGCGTCCGCACCCGATGAGCATCGAGGCTATCCCTATCTTATATGCGTCGAGTGTTTTGATATATCCGCTGTTTCTTGACTTTATCTCAATGTTAAACTTAGTTTTCATATTCTCATAAAAACCGTTGAGGTCACCGCCCTGGAGTTTAACATTCCGCTCAAAACACTCAAGAGCCGCTCCCGACTCGACACTCTTAACGGCAAGTTTATATGCGCTATCATAGTCACTCTCTATCTGCGACAAAACGATCATATCCGCCGCAATGGAGAATGAGAGTTCGGACAATCGCCTTACATATTTCCCTTTGAGTATCTCTATCGACTCGATTACCTCGTTGGAGTTACCGACAGCACACCCGAGCGGGGAATCCATGTCGGTTATTTTTATCTTTATGTTTTTGTTAAACATTTTATAGATCCTGCTCAGTCTGTCAGCAAGGCTCCTCGCATCGGCAAGACTCTTCATAAAAGCGCCTTTGCCGCACTTCAAGTCGAGCAGGAGTGCATCAGACCCCTCAGCTATTTTCTTGGAGAGGATTGAGGATGTGATAAGCGGGATCGATTCGACAGTACCGGTAACATCTCTCAAAGAGTAGAGTTTTTTGTCGGCGACAACTATGTTTTCCGTTTGTCCCATCATCACGTATCCGCACTCGTTTATTATCTGTTTTATCTTCTGAGAATGGTGAAACACCTGATAACCGGGAATCGATTCGAGTTTATCGAGAGTCCCGCCGGTATGCCCGAGTCCCCTGCCGCTCATCATCGGCACACACCCTCCGCAGGCGGCAACTATCGGAGCAACTATAAGACTCACTTTGTCACCTACGCCGCCTGTTGAGTGTTTATCGACTTTTATTTTATCTATGTATGAGAAATCCAGCAGATCACCAGAGTTAACCATCAGTTTTGTGAGAGAGTATAATTCGTCAAAAGAGAGATCGTTATAAAAAACTGCCATGAGAAAAGCAGATATCTGATAATCCGGGACTTCACCTTTGACATATCCGTTTATCAAAAATTCAAGTTCCTCATCAGTCAAACTGAATCCGTCTCTCTTTTTTATGATTAAGTCTAAAACTCTCATTTGTTTCCCTGATTTTGCTAAGAAATTAGAAGAGATTGCCTCAGAAGGCAATCTCTTCACTTATAATATTAGATTTCGTTGTCGTATTTACTTTTAGCTGCCGCAAAAAAGATTATGGACAGTAGTAAATTAACTCCGGTTACGATCAAAACACATATAAAAAGATCATCTATCACTTTCTGCAACGCTAGTACGCAGAGATAGTTTAAGAGTCCCCAAAATATGCCGAAGAAAAAGAATCCCATCACAAGCTGGATAATCACAGTTATGAGATTCTTACTCCTTCTTTTCAGTTCATAGACAATATTATCTATAATATTAGTAACTATCATTCCAGCAGGAGAAAACAGTTTTGAAAAAAGTCCCTTTTTTCTATCGTTATTATCTCTTGCCACTTCGTCTCTTCTTGCCAACTGCTGAAAAAATTAATCCCATAACCAAACCAACCGCAAAAGTAACTATTATAGTTACAAAAATATTTTTTTTCACAGTCTCTTCCGCTGCCGGTATGATATTCTGTTTTACCAATTCACTTACATCTTTGATTTTCTTGTCAATGTTCTTAACGAAATCATCAAAAACTTCTTTGTCTAAATTGTCCATATATCCTCCTGTAATAAACTTTCAGATCAACACGCAAGTGTTATCCAATTTTTATAATTATTTGGCAATATCAGTCTGAACTTCTCTTCTCTGTTTTTTATCATCATCGAGTACCATTGTAAAATTGAGTCTTCTTTGTGAATCAATTTCAAACAACTTAACCTGGACCTGCTGTCCGGCTTTCACAACATCAGTAACTTTTGCCACTCTATCCTTAGACATTCTTGAGATATGTATAAGTCCCTCTTTACCCGGGAATATTTCAACAAAAGCACCAAAGTCCATAATTTTGACAATCTTACCGGTGTAAACTGCTCCGACATCCGGATCATTTACGATACCGTTTATCACATTCTTAACAAGTTTAACCTGTTCAAAATTAACGCCGGATATACTTGTTCTTCCGCTGTCTTCGATGTTGATATCAACACCATAATCCGCAGTAAGCTGTTTGATAACTTTACCGCCCGATCCTATAACCGCAGCTATCGAATTCTCAGGGATCATCATAAATTCTATTCTTGGAGCATACTCAGATATTGCCTCTCTCTGTTTAGGGAGAACTGCCTTTATCTTATCAAGGAGCTCATTTCTAGCTGTATGTGCCTGTTTGATTGACTGCTCAACAATCTTATATGTTAAACCTTTAATCTTTGTATCCATCTGTATAGCAGTGATCCCTTCATAACTTCCGGCAACTTTAAAGTCCATATCACCGCTGAAATCTTCCTGTCCCTGGATGTCTGTTATTGTAACAAACTCATCGTCAGTCTCACCTGTTATAAGACCAACAGATATACCTGCTACCGGAGCCTTGATCGGCACACCGGCATCGAGTAAAGATAATGTAGAAGCACATGTTGATGCCATGGAAGAGGAACCATTCTGCCCCATAACCTCAGAAACAAGTCTGATTACATAAGGGAACTCATCCTGTGAAGGGATAACCGGCAGTAATGCTTTTTCGGCAAGGGCTCCGTGTCCGATCTCTCTTCTTCCCGGAGTTCCGAATCTTCCTGTCTCACCAACTGAGAACGGGAGTGCATTATATTCGTGCATATAACTTTTCTTTTCTTCTCTTTCGATAAACTCCACGACCTGCTCATCCCCGGGAACGCCAAGCGTGAGGATACTAAGAACCTGAGTTTCCCCTCTCATAAACATTGAGGAACCATGAACTCTCGGAAGCACACCAACATCGATCTCAATCTCTCTTATCTCATCGATTCTTCGTCCGTCAAGTCTCTTCTTGTGTTTGAGTATATTGTTGCGCACCTCTTTCTTAAAGATGTAGTCGAGTACCTCTTTTATCATTTTCTCTGTGAATGTGCTCTCTTTTTCCTCTTCAGTAAACATGTTAAGAATAGGAGTTTCTACATAAATATCAAACTGTTTTCTGTCGATAGTTTTATTTGCAAGTCCATCGTAATACTTTCCAATAAGTTCTTTCGCATTCTTCTCAATTCTTGCATATATATCTTCGTTTATAGATTTATCTGCATAATCGATCTTCTTTTTACCACATTCCTGTTGAAGTTCCTTGATTGTTTTTGCCATCTCTCCAAGCGGTTTGAAAGCAGCTCTAAAACCTTCAAGTATGTCATCGTCAGATGCCTCGTTAGCAGCACATTCGATCATAACAATTTTCTCTTCATTCCCACCAAGAACAAGCTCCCATTCTGACTTATCAGACTCTGAGAATGTAGGATTAATTGCTATCTTACCGTCAATCTTAGCAACTCTGACACCGGCAAGATTGCAGTCATAAGGGATATCACTTATGGCAAGAGCGGCAGATATCGCCGTCAATCCTATAACATCGTGCTGATTTTCACAATCAGTTGATAATATTGTTAATATAACCTGAACTTCCCTTGCAAAGTCTTTAGGAAACATCGGTCTGATTGATCTATCTATTAATCTACCCTTTAATATCGCTTCATCAGAGGGTCTCCCCTGTCTTTTAACAAATTTATTCGCTCTTAATTTACCGGCAGCATAAAGATTCTCTTTATATTCTACCTGTAACGGAAAGAAATCAAGACCGTTTTCTGCTCTCCCCATAGTTGCAACAGCATGGACAACTGTATCTCCAACCTGAAGTGTTACACTTCCATTAGCCTGGTGAGCATATTCACCGACTCTTATAATTCCCTCTTTATCTCCAAGCTTAATCCGCTTCTCAATAATTTTTCGCATTTTTTCTCCTTGTCTATATATTGAAAAACATTATATATTATTTTTTATAAATTTCAAAATCAATTTTATTAAAAATTATAATACATTGTTGATCGTATTTTTTTTGTGTTGGAATGGCTGTTTTATCTGTTGTACTGATATTTTTGTGTGGAATGATATATTTCGTTTGTAACTTTTACCCCTATGGTCATAATTTACAATTGGCA
>JBFZEO010000171.1:0-4217 GCA_041306845.1 Spirochaetota bacterium | reverse complement strand
CCATAAGAACTGTTTCTCCATAAGAGATTGCAGATGCAGATCTAGGTTTATTTTCAAGCAGAGACATCTCTCCAAAAATATCGCCCTCTTTTAAAACAGCCAGTAAAACTTCCTTATTGTCTATCATTTTTGTTATCTTAACTTTACCTGACTGTATGATAAACAGCTCATCACCCGGCTCATGTTCACAAAATATCATGTTATTATCAGGATATGAACGTTTGAAGTCATCTTTACCGGGATTCAGATATACAGGCTTTGCCTGATTTTTTATAGAATTAAGGATCTGTTTGGCACTATCGACAAGTTCGTTATTGGGACAATGCTGGATAAACCTGTAAAATGCGTGAAAAGCTAAATTGACTTGTTTTTGCTTATGATAATATTCTCCAACATTATATAGATTAACAACATCTTCAAAAGGAACTGAAACTGATTTTAGAGATAATTCAGTTATTGACTTATCAAGTTCTCTCAGTTTTCTGGAGAATGAAAGAACTATTTTCATTGCTATCGGATTGTTTTTTTGAATTAACAACGGAAACTGATTTTTATAAACCTGTATCAGGGAAACATCTCCGTTTGCCATTGATGTTTCAATGTAATTGTGCCCGGACATCGCGGATACTACGCTAAAAAAGTCGCCGGGATTGAGAGTTTCGGTAAGATTCTCATTAACTTCTTTGTTAATATTGACACTACCGGTTCTAACTATATAAAAACAACCTTTGGAAGTTTTACCCTCAATCGTTATATATGCGCCTTTTTTGAAACTAACAACCTCAAGCTGTAAAGGATTAGACATAATCTCTCTCTTATAATTTAGATTTCAACATACTTCATATATTATACAACAAGAGTTCTAAAACCCAATTATAATTAAAATAAAAGTTAAAAATAATTTAATTGTAAAAAATATAAAAGTATCATGACTATTATCGGTATTTTTCTTTTAGCATTTACATTTTTATTCTAATATATATAAAATAATTAAGCAATATTAGTGTTTGTACTTTTTAACAATAGAATTGTATTCATCTTTATAAGTTTCTTTTATGATTTTAACTTCATCATTTTCAGTTAATTTACTGAAGGCGTAGCCGTATTTTAGGGCATTATCCATATACTCTATAGATTTTTGTTTATCATTAAAGATTCTTACCGTTAATTTCAGAGCGTCGAGGTAATAACTTGTTGTCTCTTTTGAAAGCTCAATCGCTTTTTTTATTGATTCAAATGCCAATTCATAATCTTTCATCTCAAGCTGTATTCTATAAAACATATAATAAATTTCCGGATTATCTGTTACTTTTTTTGAAAATTCTTTTAGATATTTTAATGAATACGTATAATTTTCTTTAACAAAATAATATTTGGAAATATAAAAAACATCCGGCATGAATGTTGCGTCTTTACTGTATGATATCAGGAAATTCTTAATGGCTTCTTCGTCATTGCCGGTTTTGAGATGGCACAAACCGAGATTATAATAGATAACAGGATCTTCCGGATAGGATTTCATGTATTCTCCGTAGAGATAAATAGCTTTGGTAAAGTTGTTCTGGATATAATAATTTTTACCGAGAAGAATAAGGAGTTTTTTGTTAAAATCGCTTATGTTTCTCTTGTAATATTTCAAAATTGTTTTCTCTGCTTCAGAATAATTTGAAAGATTTTGATATGCGACTACGAGATTGATTACTGCTTCGTTGATATTTTGATTGTACTGGAGTGATTTCAGATATAGTTCTTGTGCTTTAGTATAATTTTTCAGTTCAAGATATGAGTTTCCGAGATTATAAAACTCTTTGGCAAGTTCCTTTTGAGTTTTGAGTGTTTTACAGGAAGTTAAAAGTATTATTGCCATTGTAAAAAGCATACTGATTTTAAAAACTTTTTTATGATTTTTCATAAATTTTCTCCATTCTTTGAATAATTGTTTAAATTGGTTTTAGGTAGGCCATCGTTGCCCCTTGTCCGCCCTCTCCCGGCGTGCACGGTCTAAATTGTCTGACAGCTGTATTATATTTGAGATGTTCGATTACAGCGTTTTTGAGAACCGGCTCTGTTTTGGAATGGATTCCCCACCCGTGAATTATAGTTAACTTTGTTTCACGCCCGTTTCTGACATTGTCGATGTATTTTCGGAGTTTTGACAAAGCCTCATCTCTTGTTAATCCGTGTAAATCTATGGAAAAAGAGTCGTTTCTTTTAGACGGCGATTTTCTTTGCGATGAATGATTGTTATAATCTTTATCAGAAATAGGATTTTTATCTTAATGGTACTTAAAAATATCTTCTAACTTACTCATGGAACTGTTTTATTATAATAAATTATTATTGTCAAATGGCGTCATACTTCTGATATATAGGGCATCTCTAATAACCTAACTTGGTTTCATACTCTCTTTTTCTTATATACTTTGTCTCTGAAAGTCCCACAGAAAAAGATTATGTCGTGACTTCAATTTCTCGTCTATGAGAAAAACTACTTTGTTTTAAATGCAAAGCAGGTTATTAGAGGTGCCCTATAATAAAAATTGTAAACCGAATGTTCAAGAGTTCTATTATTAAGTTAAAAGACTTGACTTTTTAAATTTAAAAATTATATTATTTCAGATAAAATTATCATTCTCTATCACGCACAGCAAGGAAATAATCGATATGAAAGAACAAGTAATCGCACTGAAAAACGAAGCGCTTGAAAGTATAAAAAATATAACTCATAGTAAAGATCTCGAAGATATAAGGATAAAATATCTTGGCAAAAAAGGGGAATTGACCTCGATTCTGAAACAGCTCGGGACTCTGTCTGCCGATGAGCGTCCTGTTGTCGGCGGAATGGTAAATGAGATTAAAAATGAGATCGAGAATATTATCAATGAAACACTAAAAAAATTGGTTAATAAAGAACTTAATGAGAAACTTGTTAATGAAAAGATAGATATCACACTCGACGGCAGAAAAACTCATTCCGGCGTAAAACATCCGTTAAGAATTGTTCTTGATGAGATAGAAGAGGTTTTTCTTGGACTCGGTTTTGATATAGCCGAAGGTCCTGAGATCGAAAGCGATTACTATAACTTTAAAGCGATGAATTTTGAGGATGATCATCCGGCCAGAGATGCGCAGGATACGCTTTATGTAAACAAAGAGGTTCTTTTTAGAACGCACACGTCACCTGTTCAGGCAAGAACCATGAAACTTAAATGTCCCGATCCCATAAGAGTTATTTGTCCGGGACGGGTTTTTAGAAGGGACGCAATCGATCCTACTCATTCACCGCAGTTTCATCAGATCGAAGGGCTTGTTGTTGATAAGAATGTTAAATTCTCGGATCTCATCGGTACTCTTGAGTTGTTCGCCAAGAGGATGTTCGGTGATAATATGAAGATAAGATTAAGACCCTCTTTTTTTCCGTTTACAGAACCGTCTGTAGAGGTTGATGTCAGCTGTATTTTCTGCGGCGGGAAAGGGTGTTCATTCTGCAAGCAGTCTGGCTGGCTTGAGATCCTCGGTGCCGGTTCTGTTCATCCTAACGTTTTGAGAATGGGCGGATACGATCCAGATATTTATTCCGGGTTTGCATTCGGAATGGGACTGGAGCGTATAACAGAACTAATTTATCAGATAAACGACATAAGATATTTCTTTGAGAATGATATAAGGTTCTTGCATCAGTTCAAGTAATCTTAGGTTTTTACAGCAAAATATAATTTAATGGGGCAGGTTTATGAAAGTATCTATAGAATGGTTGAAAGAGCTTACCGGAATTAAAGCCGGTGATAACGAGATAATTGACGGGATTCCGCAGAACGGACTTGAAGTTGAAACCGTAAAGGAAACCGGTGCCGGTAAACAGAATGTTGTGGTGGTTCAGATAAAGTCGATCGATAAACATCCTGATGCAGCGAAACTTTCTGTGACAATAGTTGATGCCGGTAAACATGGTACAAAAAAGATAATAACAAATTTAACGATGCTAAAGACCGGAGATAAGTTACTGGCAGCTCTCGACGGGGCAGTATTGTCAGACGGAATGTCTATCAAAAAAACTAATCTCAAGGGTGTTGATAGTGAGGGAATGTTTGTAGGCTGGGAACAGCTTGGATTTGATTATAAAGTAGAGGAACCGGTCTTTGTTGATGATGAGATGGTTAACGGTACTAATTACAGCGACCTCCTCCCATTCAACGACAAGATAATAGACATAGAGA
>JBFZEO010000169.1:0-7435 GCA_041306845.1 Spirochaetota bacterium | reverse complement strand
ATCGAAATTAAAATCACTTTTCTTGTTAACCTCAGCTTGTTCTTCGGGAACTTCGGGATCCGGCGGTATCTCATTTGCTGTAACTGTAATATTTGTTTCGGGTTCTTCAGCTTCCTCTGTTATGTTTGATGAGTCCGTATCGGAACCGTTAATATCAGATTCGGCAGTAAATTCATCTTCGATTATCTCATCAACAATATATTCATTTTTGTCTTGAGTTTCAGGCAGGTCTTGTGAATGGGAAAATTCTGATTGTATTGTAATATCTTCCTCTATGAACTCAGAGATGTTGTTTTCATCTGTAGTTTTTTCTTCGGATAATTCAAGATTAGTGTCATCGATCTCAATGTCAGTCAGATTGGTATTTAGCAGATCTTGATTTATTTCATCCATAGTAATGTTCTCAATTTCTGCGGAATTATCGGGTGTACCTTGAGATTGTTGTTCTTCACCGCTTGCGTTCATATCTCGTTCGCCCAAGAATTTAAGAGCCTTGTTCAAAAGCCCCTTAGGATTTTTTTTGAGATATTCTTCCCTATATAACAATGCCTTAGACAATAATCCCATAATAAGTTCCTTGATGTATAAAATGTCATTCCTGTCCTATAATAATCAGGAATGACTCGTAAAATTCACCGGCAGTTTTAGAGTGTCATCCGGCACAATTATTTTGCTCTGATACTAAGATCTTCAAAAAGTTTTCTGTAAGTGTCAAACACGTTAGATTCTGCGAATTCCTTAATTTTATCCTCAGGCAGAGCGTCGAGGAGCTGATCGAGGTAAGATAAAACGTTCTTTACATCATCTTTAAGTCTTACAACTTTTTCGTCATCTTCCGATTTTTTCGCTACAGACATCTCGTTCTTAAGCGAGTTATATATCTCCTCCTCTTCACTTGAGGTCATAGATAGTTGTTTTATCTCTTCATTTTCTATAATTGAAGTCTCATTCTCTTCAGTTATGTTCAAGTCTGCATCGAAAGAGTTAAGGTCGATCGTCTCGGTTTCGTCATCGTTAAATTCGGTGCTTTCCTCCGTCTCTTCAGTGGTCTCATCCTGTCTGGTGAGATTATCGTTTTCGATTATCTCTGTTGTTTCGAGGATGTTATTGAGTTCGTCACTTGATAGTCCTATCGTTTCATCTTCAACTTCATCTTCTGTTTTTTCTGGAATGGGAATGTTGTCGAGGTCAAGTGAATCTGATCCGGCGGTATCACCATTCTCACCAAGAATTGACATCGTGTCGGCTAAAGGGGAAATGTTTTTTGTTTTATCGTCAAAAGAGGTGCCCATATCGACAATGTCCGAATCCACTTCCGGCATATCAGTATCATCCGGGAAGAAATCTTCCTCGATCTCAGATAACTCACTGTCGTCAACTGCTATCTTTTCGTCTTCAAACTTGAATTCTTCAGCCATATTGTTGTCCTCGCTTGTATCTTGAGTAATGTTGAGATCTTCCTCAAACTCTGCTGCAAAATCATCAGTGTTTTCACTCTCATTCACAGATATTTCATCATCGAGACTATTGTCCGTCTCCTCAACGGCCGCTTTGCCGATGTTGTTAAGATCATATTCATCAGAAGGTTCTGTTTTTTCATCAAAGTCGGTTTGCAGATTAAGTTCGTTAAGATCAAAATCAGTCTCATTTTCTTCGGTTTCAGACGAGAAATTCTCAATATCCGTATCAAGATCGATCTCTTCTGTATCGAGTTTTATGCTGTCATCCTCAAAGTTAATATCCGAATCCAATGTGTCGAGTTCAATGTCTTCATTTTTATCAGTATAGTTAATATCGAGAGTCTCGTCAGGATATTCCTCTTCGGCATCGAGTTTTATATCATCATCCACATCTTCGTCAAAATTTATGGAGTCAATAGTTACGTCATTCAAATCCATCTCAGAATCATCTTTAGTATCATTCATATTTATGGTATCCTCATCGAGAGTAATATTTAGATCGAAATCATCGAGGTTGATATCTTCACCGTCTATTTTAATTTTCTCATCCTCTATGCCGTCAGTCTCTCCGCCTTCGAGAATAATCTCCTCATCGGCTAACGTTGCTTTTGTTACAGAGTTGTTTGAGTCGTCCATCGTGAGTCTGGAAAGTTCCTCGTCGGAAACAAGGCTGCTGTTGCTCTTTAAACTTATGTTTTCAATGTCAGTATTGAACTCATCATCGAGGATATCATCTTCAGTTTTTTCATCGATATCAGATTTGAGATAAATTTCATCATCACCGTTTATCAGCTCATCAGTTTTGTCTTCAAATTCAAAATTAGTTATTTTATCGGTTTCTATGTTTTCTTCATTATAAATGTCATCTATTAAGTCATCGTCAAAGGAGATCCCCGATTGATCGTATATTGTTTCCGGTCCGGATTTAAGGGCAACTCCAAATTCATCATCAGAGTTACCATTCTCATCGGCTGCCGGCATCTCAGGCTGCAACAGATTGACATCTATATCAGAAGAGTCGAGATTAAGATCCTCGTCAATGCTTAGCGATAACTCATCATCGAGTCCGAGATCTTTCTTAATGTCGAGGTCATCATTTTCTTCGGAATGCGGAGTGTCACTCGAAAGATCATCTTCGAGCGACATATCGATCTCATCGCTTATTTCATCTATAGATTTTTCGGAATCAAGCTCAATGTCGTCAAGATTTATATCCTCCAGCGAGAAATCATCGCTGTCGAGATTGATGTCGTCAAGTCCGTTAAAGTCTTCTTCGTTGTTATTGGTATTTGCTGGCATATTAACCTCTTAAATTTATATAGTTTCTGCACGTATCTATTTTTTTGTAAAATCAACATTAAGGCACTTTCAAAAAAACTATTTCTCAGTCATTTTGCTTTTATTTGATCTCCAATACCGTAACTCATACTACAGTTTCTCATAAGGCAAAATAACATTCATTAAAACCCATAGCTTTTAAAAGCGTCCAACACTTAATGGATAAGACAAATATTCTATAAAGAGCCGGATGTCATTAAATCCAAAAATTTAAATACACGATTAACTAATCGACATTTTGGTAAAAAAAATTTACCATTATTTTAAATCTTAATGTAATTATTTTTCGATGTCAACTTTATTGAGATTTGGAGACTAAATCCTGCATTTGTTTTACTACATTTTTTTTGTGTGGTTAGAATGTTTTTTCGGTTTTTTTACAGGAAATCCATTCCACCCCGGAGAATGTGGCGTTTGTATAAGATATGAAGATTAAAATTTATCATTGATAGATTTTATAATTTACCAAATAGATGTTTTTAATGTATAAAAGATACATTTTATATACTTTATTTCACAAAAAACATTGAAATAATAACAAAACTATAGTAAAATATGGGGATTTTTTATGAGGAGGTATGTTTTGGAAAAGTTCAATCCGGAACCAAAAAAAAGAACTCTCCCTGATGAACAGTATAAGGAACTCGATTCTTATATTGATACATTAAAGGTTGAGAAGAAAGATCCCAGGAAAAAGGGAAATTTAATCCAGATTCTACACAAAGCTCAGGAGATTTTCGGATATCTTCCTGAAGAAGTGCAGATCCACGTTGCTAACAGATTATACATCCACCATGCTGATGTATCCGGTGTAGTTAGTTTTTACAACTATTTTTCGACTACACCTAAAGGTAAATACTGTATCAATGTCTGTATGGGGACAGCGTGTTACGTTAAAGGTGCTGATAAGATTCTTGCAGAATTTGAAAGAGTTCTCAAAATCAAGTCGGGCGAGGTTACTGAAGATATGAAATTTTCTATCGACAGTTTAAGATGTGTCGGAGCTTGCGGACTCGCTCCTGTTGTTATGATAAACGATAAAGTTTATGGTAGAGTTAAACCGCAGGAAGTTCAGAAGATAATCGAAGATTATCTCGTAGCTGTAGAAACTCAGGCAAAGGGGGAGTAGTATAATATGGCAAAAATAAATTCATATAAAGAGCTGCTTGACAGATACAATTCTCTAAAAGGTAAGTTGAACAGCAGGATTAATATAGAAAATAAAAATCAGAAGAGAGAACTCCTTGTCTGCGGCGGAACGGGGTGTCATGCATCTGAAAGTGATTTGATAGTTAAGAAACTGAAAAAAATCATTGAGGAGAAAGGGCTTTCTGATAAGGCTTATGCTTCTCAAACTGGATGTTTCGGATTTTGTGAAAAAGGTCCGATTATCAAGGTTTTCCCGGACGATGTATTTTATATAGAAGTAAAGTTGAGCGATGTTGAAGAGATTGTTCAAAAACATCTTATTGAAGGTAAAGTTGTTGACAGATTGTTGTATGAGGAACCAACTCTTAAAAAGAAAGTTGAAACTCAGCACGATATGTCTTTTTATAAAAAACAGATGAGAATTGCTCTTAGAAACTGTGGTTTAATTGACCCGGAAGATATCGAGGAGTATATTGCTAACGAAGGTTATCAGGCGCTTGGAAAGGTTATTGCCGAGATAAAAGATCCGCTTGCTGTTATCAATATGATGAAGGAATCGGGACTTAGAGGTCGAGGCGGCGGCGGTTTTTCTACAGGTCAAAAATGGGAATTCGCAAATAAGAGCCAGTCTCCTGAGAAATTTATGATTTGTAATGCCGACGAAGGGGATCCGGGTGCTTTCATGGACAGATCGATCATGGAAGGTGACCCGAACAGTGTTCTCGAAGCTATGGCTATAGGCGGTTATGCTATTGGGGCGAATAAAGGTTTTATCTATATAAGAGCCGAATATCCGCTTGCTATCAGCAGACTTAAAATCGCTATCAAACAGGCTGAAGAACTTGGTCTCATCGGTAAAAACATTATGGGAACTGGTTTTGATTTTGAGATAGAGTTGAAATATGGTGCCGGTGCGTTTGTCTGCGGTGAAGAGACTGCTCTTATACATTCCATAGAGGGATGTAGAGGTGAACCGACGACAAAACCTCCATTCCCGGCTATAAGCGGCTTGTGGGCAAAACCTACTTGTGTAAACAATGTTGAAACGTTTGCTAACATCCCGTCTATCATCCTTAAAGGTGCTAAATGGTACAGTTCTATAGGAACTGAAAAGTCTAAGGGAACTAAGGTTTTTGCCCTTGCCGGACAGATAAATAATGTCGGGCTCGTTGAAGTTCCTATGGGAACAACTCTAAGAGAGATTATTTATGATATCGGCGGCGGTATAAGGGACAATCTTGAGTTTAAAGCTGTACAGACTGGCGGACCTTCCGGCGGATGTATAACTAAAGAACACCTTGATACTCCGATAACTTATGAAAATCTTATATCTATCGGTTCTATGATGGGATCGGGCGGTATGATAGTTATGAGTGAAAAAGACTGTATGGTAAACATCGCTAAATTCTACCTTGAATTTACAGTTGATGAGTCTTGCGGTAAATGTACACCTTGCCGTGTAGGTAATAAGAGACTTCTTGAAATCCTTACTAAAATTACTGACGGTAAAGGTACTGAAGAGGATCTTGTTGAACTGAGAGAGCTTTCAGAAACAATTAAGGATACATCTCTGTGCGGATTGGGTCAAACGGCTCCAAATCCTGTATTGAGTACATTGACATATTTCATGGATGAGTATATTGCTCATGTTAGAGATAAGAAATGTCCTTCCGGCGTTTGTCAGAAACTCATCAGTTACAATATCGAAGCATCGAAATGTGTCGGCTGTACAGCTTGTGCGAGAGTCTGTCCGGTATCATGTATATCAGGTACAGTTAAACAGCCTCATGTTATCGATCAGAGCAAATGTATCAAGTGCGGCGCGTGCTTCACAAAATGTAAATTTGCCGCTATTTATAAAAAATAATAAAGGGAGTAATTATGGGTACTGTTAATCTTACTATAAATGATAGAAAGGTTACCGTTGATAGCAATGCAACCATTCTCGAAGCAGCAAAAACTCTTAACATAAAAATACCGACTCTTTGTCATCTTGATCTCCACGAGTTAAAATATGTTAATAAATCTGCTTCATGTAGAATTTGTGTTGTTGAAGTTGAAGGAAGGAGAAATCTTGCTCCAGCCTGTGCTACTCCGGTAACAGAAAATATGGTTATTAAAACCAACAGTAAAAAAGTGTTGAAGTCCAGACGTAAAGTTCTCGAACTTTTACTTTCGGATCATCCTTTTGACTGTTTAAATTGTTATAAATCAACTGACTGTGAATTGCAGACACTTGCAAACGAATTCGGGATAAACAAAAATACATACGAGGGATTTGCTAAATCGGAATATCCTGTTGATGAGTCTTCAAGAGCGATAAGAAGAGATCTCAGTAAATGTATAATGTGCCGAAGATGTGAAACTATGTGTAATGAAGTTCAGACAGTCGGCGTTCTTACCGGATATGACAGAGGATTTGCCTCAGTTGTAGCTCCGGCAGAGATGAAGAATATCGATGACACAATCTGTACATATTGCGGACAGTGTGTTGCTGTCTGTCCTACGGCTGCTCTTACGGGGATATCTTATATTAAAGATGTATGGAATTCAATATTTGATGACTCAAAGAAAGTAGTTGTTCAGATCGCTCCGGCAATAAGGGTTGCGATAGGAGAGGAATTTGGGATGGCTCCAGGTTCAATCGTTACCGGTAAACTTGCTGCTGGTCTCAGGAGAATGGGGTTCGACTCTGTTTTTGATACAAATTTTGGTGCAGACCTTACAATCATGGAAGAATCAGCGGAACTTATCGAAAGAATAACAAAAGGGAAAGATCTACCGATATTGACATCTTGTTGTCCTGGATGGATTAACTTCCTTGAATTCCAGTTCCCGGACCTCATGAACATTCCATCAACTTGTAAATCTCCTCAGCAGATGTTCGGAGCTATAGCTAAATCTTACTATGCTCAAAAAATCGGTGTTAAACCTAAAGACCTTGTTGTTGTATCTATAATGCCTTGTATTGCAAAAAAATATGAGTGCGGCAGACCGGAATTTGCTCCGGACAATGTTCCTGATGTGGATTTCGCTCTTACTACAAGAGAACTTGCTAAGATGTTCAAAGAAGCAGGTATCGATCTTAACGATATGCCGGAAGAAAAATTTGATGATCCTATGGGAGAATCTACCGGAGCAGCAGATATTTTTGCTTCATCTGGCGGTGTTCTTGAGGCAGCTCTAAGAACTGCTTATGAGAAGATAACAGGTAAAGAACTTAAGAAAGTTGACTTCACTGATGTCAGAGGACTCGAAGGTATCAAAGAGGCAACTATTGACATTGACGGTAAGAAACTCAATGTTGCTGTGACTTCAGGACTTGGTAATGCGAGAAAAGTTCTTGAGAAGATCCAGTCTGGTGAATCTAAGTATGATGTTATTGAGATCATGGCTTGTCCGGGCGGATGTATAAATGGTGGCGGTCAGCCTTACATTCATGGAGACTACTCTGTTGTCGCTAAGAGAATGGAGGCAATCTACAGAGA
>JBFZEO010000168.1:0-3873 GCA_041306845.1 Spirochaetota bacterium | reverse complement strand
GCTCTTCCGATCTGATGCTAATATTACGACGTTTATAGCGGCTATCGGGATCTCGATCTTTGGTACCGGTCCGATAAAAGGGTTCGCTGTAACTCTTTGTATTGGTATTATGTCGACTCTGTTTACATCTCTATTTGTAACGAGATTGATGTGGGATGCTCTTGTTCATAATATAGAATTTAAGACTCTCCGTTCTATATCAGTTTTCAGGGGGAAATAAGAGATGAAAACAAATATAAATTTTATTAAAATAAAAAATATTACGGTGGTACTGTCTGTACTTGTGATATTGTTCGGGTTGTGGAATATATTTGGGCCAAGAAATCTTCCGCTTGGAGTTATGACTCCCAGAGGGTTCAATCTTGGTATTGATTTCCAGGGTGGTGTTAGTCAGAGTGTTGTTATCTACAGCGGAATTCCTATCGATAAGGTTAGAGAGTTTTCTATAGAATCCGGACTCGGCGATAATGTTCAGGAAGTCATCCTTAATGAGAAAACAAGGATCGGTAAATCACAGTCATTCATGATTAAGACTAATATAAAAGAGTCTGAAAAGAAAATGATTGATGAGCGGAAAGTTAAAGATGCCGAGTATACTGAAGTTAAATTTCTGCAGGAGAGAAAGGTTAAATTCTTTAATCTTGTAGAGAAATTTACACAGTCGCAGTTTGAGGTTGATAGAGAGGCATTGAAAAGAGCCGGATACAGTACTTATAATGCTGAGACCGGATATGGCGTAAGCGGTGAGATTGTTTCTATGTCAAACGAGAGCAAGGCTGTTCTTGAGAATGTTGCTATTACCAGCAGCAACACAGTTTCTTCTACTTACTCGGAAACGTTGAGATCCCAGGCTTTCTGGCTTATAGGATTTGTTCTTGCTGTTATGCTTATATATGTAACTATTCGATTTAAATTTGAATTCGCTATCGGTGCTGTTGTTGCACTTATACACGATACTGTTATTATGATCGGATTTATAAGTTTCTTTGGTGTTGAACTTGATATGACGGTTGTAGCCGGTATTTTGACGTTGATTGGTTACTCAATCAACGACACTATCGTAGTTTTTGACAGGATTAGAGAGAATTATGAAGTGATGAAAGGTTCTCATGCGAAGGTTATTATAAATGGGTCTATAAATCAGACACTGTCAAGAACTGTTGTTACTTCATTGACGACACTCTTGTCTGTTGCTGCCCTTTATTTCTTCGGTGGCCCGACAATTCACGGGTTCTCATTTGTATTGTTTTGGGGTATCATTGTAGGAACTTATTCTTCTATATTCATAGCATCTCCTATTGTTTACCTCTGGGATAAATCCCTTGGTAAAGAGAAAGCCAAGTATAAAAAACTTGAAGAAAAAGAAGCAGAGGAGGTGAGTAAAGTTAACAAGGAAGAATCCTCCGATGAGTCTGTTAATGAAAGCAATGCTCCTTTGAGAGACGAAGATATTTCTTTAAAGAAGTTAAAGAAACTTAGCGGCAAGAAGAAGAAATAAGAGCTTGACATATAATTTAAATAAATTTATATATTTATCTAAATTATTGTTAGTGTTAACAGTTAAAAAGGATTGTATGGCAAAAGAGGAACCAATAGAGATAACAGGTACGGTGATAACAGCTTTACCTAATGCTATGTTTAAGGTTAGAACAGAGAATGGACATGAAGTACTGGCTCAATTATCCGGCAAGATGAGAAAATTCTACATTAGAATAGTGCCAGGAGATACAGTAGTCGTTGAAGTTTCTCCTTATGATTTGACAAAGGGAAGAATTGTATATAGAAACAAATAATTTTACAGGAGGAGCAAATTGGCTCAGATATACGTAGCAAGCGATGAAAATATTGAAAAGGCTATTAAAAAATTCAAAAAAGTTGTTGATAGAGAGGGGATTCTTCTTGAAGTTAAAAAAAGAAGATATTACACAAAACCTGCTGTTGAAAAACATGAGAAGATAAAGAAACTTGAAAGAAAGAAAAGAAAGAAAATAATGAAAACAAAGAAAATGTTTTAATTCATATTTTCTAAAAGCGAGAGGCGACCTTACAGGTCGCCTCTTTAAATTATTTGTAATTTAAATTTGATTTATACTATAAAAGAGTTATAATATACTCATGATGAAGAATATAGTAGTGATAATAATTTTGGCATTTGTTATGGTTGCCTGTAAATCAGCAAACGTTAATGAATCCGGGACATTTATTTTGAAGAACAATTCCAATAAGGTTGTTGAATATGTTTGGCTTACTCCAGAGGGGGACACTTACCAGGTGGCTAAGAGCCTATCTATTGCTAAAGGGCAGATATATGAGGTTAAAGGTCTCAAGGATGCTAAGTATGATATTGCTATAGATTTTAAAGATGAGTATAACTCGTTTAACTCTAAAAAGAATAAGAGTTTGTGCTTGGATATAGATAGTGGTACCGTGACTATATGGCTTGTAGATGAGAATGGTGTTATAATAAGAGATTAGATATTGTGATTTATAATGAAAAAAAAGCTCCTGACGTTTTTGTCAGGAGCTTTTTTTTATCTTAACAAATTGGCATTCTCATCGTAAATTGTAAAATCCACCGACTTGATTTCAGATAAGTTGAATTTATCCGAAATAGTATAGTTTGTCTCAATCTTTCCGTTAATTAACTTTGCCGTTGCAGTCAATTTCATAAATTCATCTTTTATATAGTTGTTGGTTACTCCGTCATCGTTATAGTAAGTGTACTCTGCATGATCGGTAACAAATCCGATGAAGTTAAGGTTTTTAACAGGAGACTTTGAGATATTGCCGTTCGGAGTTGTTAGGGGGATAATTGAATTCTCTTTTATAAGCAGAGGAACTTCGTCCAGTTGAACATCGATAAGGTGAATTCCTCCGGTTAAGATCGATACTGTGTAATTTTCATAAGATTTAAATTTACACAGAAGCCATCTTGTATTCTCCGGAATATAAACAGTTCTTTTTGTAGTGTTGGGTGTGTGAACCGGAATTGCCATTATCGAGGAACCGAGCATGAATTGATCCTCAATCTGAACCGCATTTTTATCATTTGTAATGAACGATATCGGTTTTATGAAAGGTTTTAGGGTGTTTATGGAATAAATAAATTCTGAATAAATATAGGGAACTAGTGCGTAGCGGAGTTTGACAACATTCTTTAGAATGCTGATTGTTTTATCATCAAAGTTGTATGGTTCCTGATCCCGTGTTCCAAGTGCCGAATGGTTGCGAAAGAGCGGGTTAAATATGCCGAGCTGCATCCATCTGATTATAAGTTCGTTTGAAACATTCCCGCCGAACCCGCCGATGTCGGCACCTGTGTAGAAAAAACCGCAAATATTCAGAGAAATCAGCATTTTAATGTTAAGCGTCATGTGTTCCCACCAGCTCTGGTTATCGCCTGTCCATATGGCAGCAAATCTGTGCATCCCGGCGTAACTGCTCCTTGAAAGTAGGAAATACCGCAAGTCGGGAAGGTGTCTTTTAACGGCATCGGCGGTTGCCATCGTCATATAGTACCCGAATAGATTGTGTATTTTATCATTGCTGATAACTTCATTACCTATGCTGTCCGGCCGATGAAACATTTTCTCGTAATACTCCTTGCGGTTGGCTGTGTACATAAAGTTATCGCGCACCTTAAAATAATCCCAGCTGTTTTTTATTTTAGTTTTATTGGCTGTTTTTATTGCGGATTCAAGGAATTTAGGAGTTTAGAAAATCGGCGGTTAATTAATGTCGTTCCAGAACACGTCTATCACGTCAATAAAAAATTTTATGTATTTATCACCCCACCATTTTCTGACATCTTCTCTTGTGAAATCGGGGAAAATTGTCATTCCCGGCCAGACAGAGGTTAAGAATGGAGATTTA
>JBFZEO010000167.1:0-9743 GCA_041306845.1 Spirochaetota bacterium | reverse complement strand
ATTCTAATCGCAGAATTCCGATTCACATATGAGTTCAGCCTGCATAACACAACAGCATTGCCGGTACTCTCCGGTAAATATTTACCAAGTCCGATCCCGTGAAAATTTATAAGAGCCTTCTGAAGATCCTCAGCTTTTGAAGTATTAATCTGATTGTGACAGGAATCTCCGAATCCGGTAGTAACACCATAGGTAGGATATCCCTTAGCGATATAATCTTCCAAAAATTTTCGTGCATTATTAATTCTATCCTTAAACTCCTTATTATCAGGAAGCTCAATTTTAGTATCCTTCATTGCAACATTATAAACATCTTCAAGTTTCAGATTGTAGCCATCAACAACAACTTTCATAAAAAAATCCTTAAATAATCATAAAAATTTATCGAAAGTAATATAGCACATTTTTTGAATTGTTTATATTTTTTGTTAAAATAATTTGAGAATATTTAAAAGTTTTGCAAATTGAGAATATTTACCGCATCAGCAGCATAATCTTTATTGCTGATGCAAAATAAAAAGTAACAATCAAATTTTAAGAATGATATTATACTTCAAAAGACGATTTTATAGTGGCTATTAAATCTTTACAGCTTCCTCTTTTTCAAAAAACTGCCTGAGAACAGTCTTGTTTTTGTTTGATATATAATATTTGTTTATATAATTTATAAATGCGTTCTTCTGTTCTGAATTCATATCATTTGTTATAGATACAAATTCCAATCCTTTCTCAAGAGCATTTATATTAAGCAACCTGATAAGAACCTCTATAGTAAAATCAAGTTTATCTGTAAATTTATGAGCATATTTCTCATAAAACTTTTTAGCACTCTTATAATCGGACAGAGCAACAAAAACTGCACATAACAGGAAATACGAACCTTTCTCATCATACTTTATGATATTTTCCTCACACACCCATTCCGCCACATGATACTTTTCTGTTGAGAATGCGATGAGAGCTTTCTGATAACTAATCCTCTTTTCCACAGCTTTGCTATCGATATCCGGATCTTCCAGATAAAGTTCGTACCCAAGACAATTGAACCTGAAAGCCTCTTCAAACTCACCAAGCTCGATAAGACAATCAACTTTATTTAAAAGAGCCTCAAGATCACCGGATATTTCAAAAAGTTTACCAAAGAAAAATGATGCAAGATGAACCCTGTTCGTATCACGAAGCCTATATGATAAATTGAGGAACTTATCTCTCGACTTGAGCATATTAAAATAGTCGATATCTATACCCGACTCTCTTGCGAGTTTAGTCAACTCATATCTTTTTTCGTATACTATGTATGTCTCGTCAATTTTTGAAATATCGCTCACTTAAAATATCTCCTAAAAAATACAGCTTAACCCACCCGACAGCACTGCCGCCGGTTTTTAAATTTACGGTTGCAAAGGTCAAAAAAGTTAATTTTTTTTCTTAATATTTTAAAAACTTACTGCGCTCATTCTTTTGCAATTATCTCTAATATTAATTATAATAAAAAAACAAATAAAGACTACTATAATAAGGAGTTTTTTTGAACAGTAAAGTCAATGTAATAATACACGGTCATTTTTATCAACCGCCGAGAGAGGACCCCTGGACAGAGGAGATAGACAATCAGCCGAGTGCTTATCCTCATAAAAACTGGAACTTCAGGGTTCATGCAGAATGTTACAGGCCCAACGCATTCTCAAGAGTTCTTGATCACGACGGCAGGATAAAAGCTATAATAAACAACTATGAGTATCTAAGTTTTAACATCGGACCGACACTTATGCAGTGGATCGAGGGAAACGACTCCGAAGTGTATAATAAAATTATAGAGGCAGACAAAACATCACAGATCCGGTGCGGCGGACACGGGAACGCCATCGCCCAGATTTACAACCACGTCATTATGCCTCTACAGTCTTTTGAGGATAAAAAGACCGAAATCATCTGGGGATTAAAAGATTTTGAACACCGATTTAATCGGCAATCAGAAGGGATATGGCTTTCAGAAACTGCGGTTGACTATAAAACGATTGACCTGCTCATCGAGGAAAAGATAAAATTCATCATTCTGTCCCCACTTCAAGCGCTCTCGTTCAGAGAGTGCGGTTCGGAGGAATGGATAAACTGCGACAATCCTAAATTTGATCCGGCTCAAATCTATAAAATTATCCGACCTCATGGAGAGATTTCTGTTTTCTTCTATAATAAGGAGCTCTCTTCAGCTGTTAGTTTTGAACACCTACTCAGGAACGCAGACAACTTCGCCTCGAAGATTCTTAATAATCCTATATCCGCAAAGGATAACTACCCGATAATTATAGCTACAGACGGTGAGATATACGGACACCACGAACCATTCGGAGATATGTGCATATCAAGTCTCATAAACAATTACTGTATAAACGACAAGAGGATAAAATTCACTAACTTCGGCGAAATACTCGAACATTCACAACCGCAATACGAGATCGCACTGTGGCTTGGAGAAGATAATCTCGGCTCCTCATGGAGCTGTCACCACGGAGTTGGGAGATGGTATAGAGACTGCGGATGTCACACCAGCGGAAGTCATGGATGGAACCAGAAATGGAGAACTCCGCTCAGAGAGGCGTTTGACTTGATAAAAAATGAACTCGACATTATCTATAAAAGTAAATTATCAGAGATGATAAACGAGCCTGCTGCATTGCGCAACGCATACATAACATTCCTCACAAACAAGGAGACCGAATACAAAAATAACTTCGAGTTTATCGATAGATTTAAAACACGGGAACTATCAAAGGAAGAGATCGACCTTATTATGAGACTGCTCGATGCCCAAAAGAATGCCCTTTTTATGTACACTTCGTGCGGATGGTTTTTTAGTGAACTCTCCGGCATCGAGACAATACAAAACATTAAATATGCAGTTAAGGTAATCTATCTGATAGGCGAATTAACGGACGGACTCAAAAACACATTTGAAACAAAAATCTACGAGGCAAAATCAAATATAAAGCACTTTTATGACGGGAAATGGATTGCAAACAACTGGATCTATAATCACGTACAGGATCTCTATCATATAGCTGCAAATTTTATTGCTTTGAATAGAACCGGATCAACTTATGATAGAAACGACTTTTCATTATTTCATAGTTTTTCTTACGAAGATTACTCTCTCAGAGAAGATCCCTTAAATGGTTATTTTGAGGGGGAAATCTCAGTAAAAAACAATAATTCCCATTCCAGCAGAAAACTCTCATTCCAGACGCGGGGGAATGCCGACGGGACTATATGCATAAAAATAACGGATTTTGAGAACAAAAACCTGCTGAACTCCACAGAAAACAACATGAGCGTGATGACACTCACAGAAAAAGACCTGTTAAATGAGGTAAAACAATTTATAGTTGACACAAATGTGAGAGAAAAGATAATCGAACTCTCTGTTTGCGGTGAAAATCTTATGGAAAAAGCGCTCGACATCTTAAATAAATATAGAAATATAGACATCTCAACGGGCAGTGAGCTGAATGTATTTATTAAGGGAATAGTTGAAATCTTCCTTTATAAAACAGGAAGTGTTCTGCTCGATTTCCCGGACGAGACATTTTACGGTAAAATGGATAAGCTCTTTGATTACTTAAAATTCTTTAACATTAAACCGGAGGCTGTGCTTATGAAAAACAGACTCTGCGCCATCCTCAACAGCAAACTCTCCGGTAAAATAGAGCCGTTTTCTCAAGTGATAACGGACTCGATAAATCTCGTTACTCACACAAACGAGTGGAACCTGATCTTTGAAAAATCATCGATAGAAAACAAAGTTTTTAACATTCTCAAAAACGAGCTGCCCGAAATGGTTAAAAACTTAGAAACAAGCAGCGAGGAGGATCAGGTAAAGATTATTATGCAGATAAGAAAGATAATCAGGCTCTCAGAAATTTTTAATATAAATACTGACGATGAAAAGAAAATGGTTGTTGATAAATTCTAAAGACTCATAGAGTATAAATACCTATTGTTAAATTTTGTTAAATTATTTAATAATTGTGTGACATTTTTTTAAGGGGGTAAAAATTGAAAAAATTGTTAGTGTCTTTTTTTTGTCTTATGGGAATGGTAAGCCTGTTCCCCGAAAGTCCGGTTAAGATCCCGGCGAGAGATGAGCTTCTTAATTATCTCGGAATATCTACAACTGTCAAAAGGCAATATGTTCTTGCAGACAGGAAAAACGGTGTTTATCTTGCCGAGGCATACAATTCCCGAAGCGGGGATTACAAGATCAACGAGTTTAACACATTCAAAGACTTTACGGTGTATGAGGACGGAAAATACCTCAATATATCAAAAGCAAAAAATTGTGTAATTTATCCTTATGGGATAAGGTACAACTTTGATGACGGTGTTTATACTGAGTTTATGCTCAATCAGAATGAGAGCGGAATTGTCATAATCGTAAAAGGAAACAAGGATAAAAATTATGCGGTTATCCCTTCATTCTCTCTAACCAACAAATCTGAAAATCTTAAATTTGAAAATAACGATAAAGAAAAGATATTATACATCACAAACTCAGATCCTAAAAATGAGATTAAGAATGGTGCTGTAATTTATAACAATGCAGCTTTCTCTCCAGTTTACTCGATGGCTGATTATGCAGCATCAGAGGATGGAAGTCTCCTTAAAACCGGTATCTACGGCGGTAGATATGAATCAAAGGGCAGTGTAAAAATCATAATAAATTTCGGCAGCGACAAACCGATGCTTGCCGATGTTATAAAAAAATACAACAATCCAGATAAATTGTCTGAGAATATAAAAGATTTTTTTTATGATATGCTAAAAAGATGCTATGTAAAGACTGATAATGATCTTTTTGACAAGGCACTTATGTGGTCAATAGTTTCCGGTAACTCTATGGTTAATACAAGATTTTCAGGTACCGGAATTTATGCCGGATTTCCATGGTTTCAGCAGAATTGGGGACGGGATACATTTATTTCTCTGCCGGGAGTTCTCCTCGTTACTGGCCGTTTTGATGAATCTAAGGCAGTTCTAAAAACATTCAGCGACTACCAGAACAAGGACGATACCAAAAAGATGTACGGCAGAATCCCGAACCGAGTGCAAGGAAAGAGCATCATTTACAACACAACAGACGGTACTCCGTTTATGATCCGAGAGGCTTATGAATATCTACAGTACACAGGTGATACCGAATATGCAAAGGCAATGTATGAAGTTGCTAAACTTGCAGCTGCCGGGGCAGAGAAAAATTACGTTGATAAAGACGGTTTCCTTACACATGACGATCCCGATACGTGGATGGATGCAAGAATTTCCGGTAAACAGCCGTGGTCGGCAAGAGGGAACAGAGCGGTGGAAATAGAGGCGTTGTGGTACAACCAGTTGCTTCTCACGTCGAAACTTGCAGCCCTTGCCGGCGACAACAAGGCCAGAGATGAGTACTTAGCAAAGGCTCAAAAGGTAAAGGAATCCTTCAATAAAGTATTCTGGAACGATAAGCAAAAGATGCTTTTTGATAGACTGAGAGAGGATAACTCCCAGGATAGTAAGGTAAGACCAAATCAATATCTTGCCTACACAGTTCCTGATGAACCGATTATGAGTGACGACAAGGCTGCACTAATGGTAAAAAATGCGACAGAAAGACTTGTATTCCCATATGGTGTTATAAGTCTCGAAACAAAGGATAAATATTTTCATCCGTATCACGAGAATCCTATGTACCACAAAGACTCCGCTTATCACAACGGAACCATCTGGGGGTGGAATGCAGGCCCGGCTATAAGCAGTATCACTGATTTTGGTTATCAGGATTTTGCATTCGCACTAACCGAGAACCTATCCGACCAGATAATCAATCAAGGGTGCGCAGGCTCAATGTCAGAAAACATGGATGCCATTCCCGGTAAGGACGGTAAGGTTAAGCTGACCGGAACTTATAGCCAGGCATGGAGCGTATCGGAATTTACAAGAAATTTTTATCAGAGTTATGCCGGCATTAAACCGAGACTTCTTGACAACAAGGTAATAGTAAAACCTAAATTTCCGGTAAAAATGGGTAGTGTTTATCTTGTGCAGCCTGTTGCAAAGGGGAATGTTGAACTGTTCTACGATAAGAATAATTATTCTCTAACTCTGAATAATTTACCTCCTTTAAACATCGATTTTGCATTCACAATGAAAGACGGGTCTGAGTACACTGTTACATTTAACGCAGTTAGCGGTAAAACATACAAATTATCAAGCAAGGATAATAAATTTTACCTTGACGATTCCGAACTGACAGCAGTAAAATCAAAAGATTCTTATAAGAACGTCATCAAGGAATTGAAATTTGCAAATAACAAAATTTCCACGCCTGCAACATTGAAGAAAAAAGATTTTCTTAAAGAGATTATACTCGGCGGTAAGTATAAATAAACTTTGCCAGGGTTAAAAAAATAGGCTCCATTCGTCTGGAGCCTATTTTTTTTATTATTTATTAATCAAAAATAGATGTTTTTCCATTTAATAATATTAAAGGAGAAATATCTATGGCAAATAACTTAACCAGATTTCACATCTTGATAGATGATAAATTAAAGAACGAGCTTACTGAGTATTCTAAAAAGTGCAACAAATCTTTTAGCGAAACTGTTCATAAGATTCTTGTTCTGACATCACATTTGATTGAACGGAAGAGTTTTGATTTTTTTAAGATCGATCTTCCCAAGGAGCCAAGGCTGGATAACGAAGCTTACATTGTTATAAAAAGTTATTTTAAGAATGTGTTTTATAAGATTCAGGGGAATTTTTGTGTTAGAAGCAAGGCTATGATTTTGAGGTATATACTCAGGTATTTTATGGATAATCTGGCTAAATATGAGTGGGGGAAACTTTATAAGTTTTCTTTTAGGACTAAGAAAAATTGGGAGAATATTAAGTTTACAATTGGAGTCTGGAGTACAAGCAAAACACATATCGGGAAACCTTACATTGGCTATCATTTCACAAGAGACCTAATCCAGCTAAAAGCCACCCTCACCCCCCGCTCCTAACCCCATTCCACACCCCAGAAAACGCACACGACTAAAAAAGCCTCAAAAACTCATCGGGAACCACCGATTCAAAGCGCATTTTTTTTCCGCTTACAGGATGGATAAACTCAAGCAACCTGGCATGAAGCGCAATCCTTCCTATCGGATCGATCTCCGATCCGTATTTCCTGTCTCCAATAATACTATGCCCCAAGTCAGACATATGAACCCTTATCTGGTTCTTACGTCCGGTCTCAAGATTAACCTCAACAAGTGAATATTCACTGCTCTTTTTGATTACTTTATAATGAGTAATTGCCTTCTGACTATCCGGAACCTCATGCGGTATCGAGTACATAACAAGAGACTTACTCTCCTTGAGCCACGAAACAACCGTTCCGCTATCAAGCTCCATTCCGCCGCCGACCACCGCATAATACTCCCGCTCCGTCACCGCCCCCTGCCAGTTCGCCTTAAAATACTCCTTAGCCAGTTTAGTCTTAACAAACATCATCACGCCGGAAGTCTCCCGATCGAGCCTGTGAACAACAAAAATCTGATTATTTCGTCCCTTAGACTTAACGTATTTATTAAGAATGCTGTATGCCGTCATCTCACGTTCACTCTCTGTCCCGATCGAAAGGAGCCCGCTCCCCTTCTCCACAACAATCACATCGTGATCCTCATAAACGATCTTCAACATCTTCCCCAGATCACTCTCGGGAGTTCTGCTCCCTCCGTCGATTTTTATATCATCGCCGGGTCTTAGCTGGTGGTTGAATGCTGTAACTGCCTTTCCATTCACAAGCACCTTGCCGTATTTCAACAAAGACTTTATCGTATTCCTGCTTTTCTCCGGGTAGCTACTCAGCAAATAATCGAGAAGACCGCTCCCGCCGGGTTGTGATCCGCTGTTATTTCCATCTGACATTTTCATACCATCCTCTATTTTTTTGCAGAATGTCCATTCCGCCTGACAAATATATGGCATCTCTAATAACCTCATTTGGTTTCACACTCGTTCTTTTTCTCATATACGAGAAAAACTAAATTGTTTGAAATGCAAAGCAGGTTACATAGAGGTGCCCTATAAATTATTTCCCATCATCCTTTTTCTCTCGGATCAGCAAAGTTCTCTTGCTCTCATCAGATTTTGTTACAAAATAGTTACCATACTTTTTTAATAACGAAGACAACTTTGAGGCTCCATAAGTATGAGGGTCAAACCCCGGATCCATCTTCTTCAAGGCGTGACCGATCTTAGATATATTCTTCCAGACCTTATTTTGATCCACCATATTAAAGGCCTCATAAAACAGATTCAGGAAAGGATCACTCTCCTCCCTGGAACTCTCTTTACTTTTTGACAGATCCGATTTACCCTTTGACGAAGACAAGTTCTCTTTTATCTCATTAAATTTCTTCTGAATATTCTCTATATAACTAAACTCATTACAGGCATTAACAAGCGACTTTGGAGTTTTTAGCTCACCGATGCCGATGACAATCTTGCCGGACTCTCTCAGTCTCGTTGCCAGCCGTGTAAAATCCGAGTCACTCGAAATTATAATAAAACAATCCACTGCATCAGAATACAAAATATCCATAGCATCAATAATCAACGACGAATCGGTAGAATTCTTACCAGTGGTATTCCTAAACTGCTGTATCGGCTGAATGGCATACTCCGGTAAAATATTTTTCCATGAGGACAACTTATTATCTGTCCAATCACCGTATATCCTCTTTATGGTCAAAAGACCATGCCTTAACGACTCTTTCATAATCAGATCAATATTCTTAGCAGATATATTTTCACTATCTATTAAAACTGCCACATTTTTCTCATCCACACCTCTAATAACTCTTTTATTTATCATAATATACATTCCTTAATAAAAATCTCAGACATTATAACACATAAAATATTTATTTTATAGAAAACCATCATAACTTTTAAAATATTACCTACATTCAACAAAAAAATAACATTTGACTTAAATACAACAAAAATATTAAGATGTGCTGGTAAAAAAGGCAGAGATAAAGTGAGCAGTATAGAAGATAAGATAAGAAAAATAAAGGCAATTCTCGAAGATAAAAGCGCACCGGACGGCGAGAAAAACGCAGCTCTTGAGTTAATGGAAAAACTCCAGAAAAAATACGATATAGAACCGGATAAAATAGAGACAAAAAAAGAGTGGCGCCACATAAAATGCACCGACGACTACGAAAGACAGCTCCTCATAAGACTCCTTGACTCATACAGACTTGCTGCACACATAAAAAAGAGACACAGCAAGAACCTGATCCTCTTTCAGGCAGAGGAATGTGACTATGAGATAATAAGAGCGGAACTTAAGTACCACTCATATGTGCTTAACAAATATCTCAAATCAGTAACAGTCAACTATCTCCACAAATTTATAATGCCCTATAAGATACCCGGCAATTTCACAGTTAAAGATGATCCAGTAACAAGAGAGGCGGCAGAAGCCGCCTCAACACTATTCTCCGGTAAAAACTATACTGCAAAAAAACTTATCAATTAACGCAAAAAAACAGCAGCGATTAAACATCGGAAACTGGTTCTCCGAGGAGTCGGCGGCTGAAAAACTTTATGCCGAACAAACCTAAAGGTGCTGTAAACAATATCGCAACTACCGCTATAGCGAGGATAACATTCCCCTCAGGAAGACCATAAGAGAGAGCAACTCCACCGAG
>JBFZEO010000165.1:0-20488 GCA_041306845.1 Spirochaetota bacterium | reverse complement strand
AACAATCATACCATGTATTATATGCTGGATAATATTCTGGACAACAACATCAAATATGACAAGAACATTAAAAGAATACAACGCAAAAAATCCTGCGTCACCGGAAAATACAGCTGCATCTGCCAACTGATTATTTTTAGAAGAATCTTTTGATAAATAAAAAAGCTGAGAATGTGAAGTATACTTCAACATCTCAGCATTTTTTTATCAAACAAAATTTCTAAAGAGAATCAACATTCTTTCTGTCAAATAACACATTCACAATCACACCCCATCCGGCAGATGAGAATAGTACCGCACCGATAATGCATAATCCCGGAATAGAAGATAAAACAGCGAAGAAAACAGAGCCAAACAAAAACCACAGGAATCTGTTCTCAGACTTCCACTTAAAAACTCTAAATAACATCTGACCAAACAACGTCACGCCAAGCACTTGAGTGATAAACAAAAGCGGGAGTCCGGCAAGTAAAAACAGTCCAGTTATAGAGAATGTAAATAACGGCAAGAGAAATGCAAAAGTTATTGCCGGATACATAAAAAACGGAATGAGCCCCCACGCTGTTGTTTTCCAGAAGTTTTTAACCGAACCGATATTTAATCTTCTGCTTATCGGGAACAACAGCAATAAAAGTCCCCCGAGGATAAAAGAGATCAACAATACTATTTTAAAAACTATAAATACCGCGGAGGCTGCCTTCCTAAACTCTTTAAAATTAGAATTGATTTTATTTTCTTTAAAGGTAATTTTACCAGTGATTGCTCCGGCATCCTTCTGTTTAAGTTTATGATCGGATGTGTAAGTAAAATCTCCATTCACCCTCGCTAAATCACCAAAGTTTATAAAACCAGTGTTTGTCTTGATGTTACCGTTAACCGTCCCGTCAATAATAAGTTTTCCTGTACCGACATAAACATCTCCGGTTACCTGACCTTTGATTGTAACTGTACCGCCGACAGCAAATATAGTACCGTTGACGACAGATGACTTATCAAAAACAACATCCTCGCCGGCAGCAAAAACTGTCCCGTTAACACCGCCGCGGACAGTCACCTTACTTCCGGCAAGAGTCATGTCGTTCCCTACTTTTCCGCCGACTACAACCTTGCTCCCAAAAGCGGACAGAGAATTTTTTGTCTCGCCCTCAAAGTCAAGTTTTTCCCCGCCGAAGAAAAGATCATCAGCCTTGCCGGTGAACAGCAGACTTTTTCCGCTGAACATATAGTCATCTTCATAAACCCCAGCCTCATTGTGAATGGGTTTGTCGCTATGCTTCATCTCCAGCGAGTTGATGCCGAATGAAGCCGCTGCAATCATAATGCACAAAATAATTTTTCTCATAATTTTCCTCCTATAAAAATAGCGTTATGCTTTGAATGAATATAAACTATGTTTCTTTATATTTCACAGTAATCTCGTCGGACGGACGTAAAACCGGTCTGAGCGGCATAAATCAAGGTGTGGACGGTTAAAAGTCTATCTTCTCTTTTAGAATTTTAACTCTGCGTCTCGATAATTCCATCTTTTTGCCCGATCTCATAACAACAGTATAGCACCCGTTAAAATACGGCTGAATCTGTTTTATAAACAGCAGATTCACGATACCGTTTCTGGAAACTCTGACAAAGTTCTCCGCCGGAAGTTCAAACTCTATCGCAGTAAGATTCCTATCTGTAAAATATTTATCATCGTTAATCATGCTGATTTCCGAAATCCCGTTTTCATGCAAAACCGATTCTATCTCATCCACACGTACAACTGTTATCAAGCCGTTTGTTTTTAGAGAGATCGACTTTTTCGGCAGAACAGGATCTCCATTTAAACTGCTGCTTTTTTTGACTGTTTCCAGTGCCGATTTCAGTTTTGCGACGCATCTGTCCATTCTCTCTCTGCTGACAGGCTTGAGAATGTAATCAACCGCATCACTGTCAAAAGCATCGGCTCCGTACTGTGAGTAAGCTGTCTGGAATACGACATATGGTTTATTATCAAGGCTCTTTATCGTCTCAAAAACACCTCTACCCGGCATATCTATATCGAGGAAAGCCGCATCATAATTTCCATTCTTTAACATTGAGAAGAGTTGATCCCCATTCTCTGCCTCAGATTTAATGTAAAAACAACCATAATCAGAGAGCATACTTTTCAATCTTTCCCGCGCCAGTCTTTCGTCATCGGCAATTATAATCTCATATTTTGTACTCAATCTCTACTCCCCCGTCCAAGATTTCCATTCTACCGCCGGTCAAATTTATCCTGTCACGGCAGTTTGCAAGTCCCATCCCCTGCCCTATCATCTCAGGCTTAAGTCTTTTTGCAGAATCTGAAACACTGATTTTCAACAGACCGCCCGATTCTTCAACATTTACACTCACAAAAAGCACATCCAGATCCGCATTGTGTTTTACTGAATTTTCAACAAGAGTCTGGATAATAAGTACCGGAATCTGATATTTACTATCTCCTGTTATCGAGTAGTCAAGTCTGTTTTCAAATCTTACCTTTTGAATGGATAGATATTTTTCTGTATATTTTAACTCATCATCTACCGGACGCAGACTTTTGTCATTAATTGATAAATTTTCGCGGAGCAGCGCAGATAGATCAAGGAGAACTTTTTCGGCACGGCTTTTATCGTCGAGCAGCGCAGCAACAGTGTTGAGTGCGTTAAACAAAAAGTGAGGGTTAAGTTTTGACGTGAGAAGACTAAGCTCTGTCTGTGTACGGAGCATTTTTTCTTTCTGAAACTCATTCTCTTTATCGTTAAGCATCTTGTTCATACAGATGAAAATGGTCATAACTATAGAAATTGTAATAACAAAAACAAAATTAATTATCAGATAAAGAGAGACAACATTCTTATAAGCATAAAAAAACAGCGGCTCAGAAACAAGCAGATAGAGCAAATCAAAAATAATCAAACCTGATGAGACTGAAAAACTAATAAAGACAGCAGTTTTCAATCCGGTATTTTTCAGGAGAAACATAAGGATCAACATATTCATCGTGACTCCGCATGCAAAAACGACGGAATTCACGATGGAAACACGGAGGAGTTCCGGAGAAAAGTCATCAAGTATAAACCCGATTATTATACTGATTAAAACTCCACCGAACAATATAACGAGAATAAACGGCAGAATAAAGGAGACCGAAATAAAAAAACCATTTTTTCTTTTCATACATCAATATGTAATTCATTATTTACAAAAGTCAATGATTCTTATATGATTATGATAAAAATATGGGCAGCTCTAATAAACTGCTTTGCATTTCAAAATAGGATGGTAAAAATGATTATTTCAAACATGATTAAAACAGTTTCTATACTTAAAACAGCATTACTTATACTGACAGTTTTTGTGACAGCGTCATGCTCCGGTTTTATGTCAAAATGGGATTATGTTGAATACGAATTCCATTCCGCAACAACACCGCCGCCGACACACTACGAAATAAGACTCAAAATTGCCGCCGGCGGAGAGTGCGAATACTCGTTGTCGCCCGGATACGGCGGAGACTCGCCGGTGTGGACGGAGAGTTTTAGAGCACCTCAAGATTTTATTTCAAAACTAAAATCACTTAAAATAAATAATTATAAAACTCCGGGAGAGCGGGAGAGGAGAATCGGCGGTTCTACCGAACATATAAAGATAATATCCGGTAATAAAACAGTACTGCTCGATGTGACAAACTCCCCCGAAAACTCCGGACTGAAAGAACTTGCCGAGACACTCAGAAAGCTCGTACCGGAAGAGGTAAAAAGCAGACTCATGAGTAAGCGGGAAGAGTACATGACTGAGTTTACCAGAAAACAGAAGTAACGGAAGGAATGACCATCGTCATTCAATAAATGTCCGGAACATAAGATCGGATTTTCACTAAATAAAATTCAAACTTTGTCAAAATTGTATTTTACTAACCTCTTATCTTGAATTTTTTTATTTTTTTGTATATTATCAGGAACAATTTTTTTGTTTATTAAAGGGGCATTTTATGATTAAGATCAACACTGGTAAGAACGAATATGAGATTAATGAAGGCGAAAGTATCTACGATATGCTCAGTAAATTTATGCCGCAGGCAAGATTTAATTTCGCAGCAGCTAAGATCGACGGTAATCTTGTGGAACTAACGACCCCTTTAACCACGGATACGAAAATTGAACTGATCCCGTCAAACACCGACGAAGGGCTCAATGTCCTCCGCCACTCCGCCGCACACATAATGGCAGCTGCGGTAAGGAGACTCTTCCCCGGAACCAAGATTACAATCGGACCATCTATCGAGAACGGATTTTATTACGACTTTGACTCTGAACACAGGTTCAATGAGGATGACTTCCCGCTGATCGAAGCTGAAATGCAGAAAATAATCGATGAAGATCAGAAATTCGTAAAGACTTATGTAAAGAAAGAGGAAGCTGTCAAGAAATTCAGTTCAGAGAATGAAACTTATAAGGTTGAACTCATTAACGATATAAAAGACGCTGAAGTCAGCTACTATCAGAACGGAGACTTCATCGATCTATGCCGCGGACCTCACGTCCCGACAAGCAAGGTTGTCAAGGCTGTCAAACTCTTAAAACTCGCCGGAGCTTACTGGAGAGGCGATGAAAAAAACAAGATGCTTCAGAGAATTTACGGAACAGCTTTTGCCGACTCCAAGTCCCTGAAAGAGTATCTAAAGATGGTTGAAGAGGCTAAGGAGCGTGAGCATCGTAAAATCGGGAAAGAGATGAATCTGTTCTCCTTTTACAATGAGGGGCCTGGGTTCCCATTCTGGAAACCGAACGGGATGAAACTGTACAACGCAATACTCGAATACTGGCGCAAGGAGCACTATGCCGACGGATATGTTGAGGTAAAAACGCCTATTATGCTGAATGAGGATCTGTGGCACCAATCGGGACACTGGGATAACTACAAGGAAAACATGTATTTTACCAAAATAGACGGTGAAAATTACGCTGTCAAACCGATGAATTGCCCGGGAGGAATCCTTATCTATAACGACGGTATCCATTCCTACAGAGAACTCCCGCTAAAAATAGCAGAGTTAGGACTCGTTCACAGACACGAAAAATCAGGCGTTCTGCACGGTTTGTTCAGAGTAAGACAGTTTACTCAGGATGACGCACACATCTACTGTACGCAGGATCAGGTTAAGGATGAAGTTAAAAAGGTTATAGCTCTGATAAAGAGAATCTACGATAAATTCGGATTTAAGGACGTTCATCTCGAATTGTCAACTAAACCCGAAAAATCGGTGGGAAGCGCCGAAGTCTGGGAACTCGCGGAAAAATCACTGAAGGAATCACTCGAGGAACTTGAGCTGGAATACAAACTTAACCCCGGCGACGGCGCATTTTATGGTCCAAAAATCGACTTTCATATAAAAGATGCTATCGGAAGGAGCTGGCAGTGCGGTACGATACAGTGCGATTTTAATCTGCCGGAAAGATTTGATATGACGTATATCGGAGCTGACGGTCAGAAACACAGACCGGTTATGCTTCACCGAACAGCTTTCGGGTCAATAGAGCGGTTCATTGGGATAATTACCGAAAACTATAAGGGGAAATTTCCTTTCTGGATGGCTCCGGAACAGATAAGAGTAATAACAATCGCCCAAACACACGAAGAATATGCAAAAGAAGTAAGAAATTTGTTGCAAAAATCGGATTTTAGGGTTAATATAGACAGCTCTCAGGAAAAACTGGGTGGCAAGATTACACAGTCAAGACTCGAAAGGGTTACGTATCTGATTGTAATAGGCGATGCTGAGATGAATGAAAAAACGCTCAGTATAAGAAAAGCGGACTCTAATGAGAGCGTAAAAGTAAAATTAGAAGACGCAGTTGAGTATTTTGACAAATTGAGAAATATTTAGAGTTTTAGGATAAATATATGCATTACATAACGGAACGTCCTTTATATCATGCATAAAATCCGATATTAACAAGGAGAAAATTCTGAGCAACGGTAAAGATCTGAGAATCAACGAAGAAATTAATGTCAGTGAGGTACTCCTCATCGATCAAAGTGGGGAAAAAATAGGGCTCATTAGCATTCAGGATGCTTTAAATAGAGCAAAAGAGGCGGAAATGGATCTGGTTGAGATAGCAACCTCGTCAAAACCCCATGTTTGCAGGATATTAAATTACGGTAAATTTAAATTTGAACAGGAAAAGAAAGCTAAAGAGGCTAAGAAAAAACAACAGATTACAAAGATAAAAGAGATAAGACTTCAGCCGAAGATAGAAAAGCATGATTATGAATTTAAACTTAACCATGTTAAAGAATTCTTGGATCATGGTGACAAGGTAAAAATCACTATCAGATTTAAAGGAAGGCAGATGGCTCATATGTATCTCGGTAAAGAGGTTCTTGACAAATATAAAGCTGACCTGCTTAATTTCGGTATTGTTGAAAAAGATCCGTCAGTAGAAGGAAAAACTATGAGCATGATAGTTGCGCCTCTCGCATCGAGAAAGAAAGTCGTACCTACCGCTACCAGCTCAGATAACGATAAATCTCAGCCAGAAACGCCGGACGATACTCAAACTTAATTAAGAATTAACGGTAAGAGGATAGCTGCCTCTTTTATCGTTTAATGTCGTAATTTTTACGGCATACCCGTTTATGACGGGATATATACATTTTTTTACAAGGAGACTTTTAAATGGCTAAAATCAAGCAAAAAAACAACAAAAGTGCAGCAAAACGCTTTAGAATTACCAAGAATGGTAAGGTTGTTTACGCAAAACAGGGCAGAAGACACATTCTGACTAAAAAATCGTCAAGAAGAAAGAAGAAGTTGAGACAGGGCGGTACACTTGCTGCATGTGAAACTAAGAGAATACGAGCATTTCTACCAAACAGTTAAGATTTTTTAGTACAAGGAGTTAAAGATGCCAAGAGCAGTATCAGGAAAAGTTAATAAAAACAAAGTTAAAACAGTTTTAAAACACACTAAAGGTTATAGAGGATCGAGATCAAAGCTATACAGAACAGCTAAGAATGCAATGTATCACGCTCTTGCTTATGCTTACGTGGGAAGAAAACTGAAAAAGAGAAATTTCAGAACATTGTGGATAGCGAGAATAAACGCTGAGTGCAGAAACGCCGGCATAACATATTCAAAATTTATCAACGGTTTAAAAAGAGCCAACATTGTTATCGATAGAAAAAATCTTTCTAATCTCGCTATAGAAAATATCGAGGCTTTCAGACAACTTATTGAAAAAGCTAAAGCTGCTTTGAAATAACTAAACTTTCTCATTTTTTAACATAAAGAGGCAAGATTTTATCTTGCCTTTTATTATTCAACATTATATAATGGTTTACGTTAGCAATAATTATAAAAACACATATTTTCTTTTTAATAGAGTTTATTTTACTAACCATGCGGGAGGGTTTGTTTATGGAATTAGAAAAGGTAGAAAATTTATTTGCCAAGATAGAACAGGCTGTTATTGTCATTAACCAACTGAAAGAGGAGCACAACTCTAACCTGAACACAATCAGACAATTAAAAGCAAAGAATGACATTCTCGAAAAAAGCTATGCCGAAATATCTGATGAAAATAAAAATTTAAAAAACCTCTTACAAAGATATGACAGAATAAACACTGAGTTAGAAAACAGGATAACCGGACTTATAGAATCGCTGCCGGATGTAGAGACTAATGAGAATTCACTAGCAAACTTCTCAGATATCACCCAAACACCTGAAAACTTTATAGAAGTGGAGCCTCCGTCACAGCCGTCATTTGATCCGTCACCCATAGAAGCCTCTCCTGAGAATACGACAGAAAGCAGCTCTCTATTCACAGAAAAGGAAGGAGAAAAAGAGGACGCAGAAACAGAGATTGTGATAGCCGACACGACGGAAAAACCAGCTGATCTTGAATTTGATGTTTCCCTGTTTAACAATCTGCCGCCTAAAAATGATTATCAGACAGAACAAAAAGACGAGAGTTTGTTAAAGAAATTTTCGGAAAACATAGCAGAAACTGACATATATTACAAATCTTCAGAATCAAGCTCCAAACTTCCTGATTTTATCTCGTTTGATAATGATGAAAATCTGCCTAATTTTGAAAACATGTTCAATGAGGATGATAATAACGATCTACAATCCGAATATAGCGAGGATGATGCCGAAAAAGAGTTACCTAAAGGGGTATTATAACAAAAGGGGATATTTACATGGAAAAATACTCTTTTAACATACTCGGTCAGAAAATCAACCTTGCAACCGACGACGGCACAAAGACAGATTTCATAAAAATAGTTGATTACTACAGACATATCATAGATAAACTTCAGAAGAATTACCCGGACAGGACAACTATGGAGCTGGCTGTCCTTGCCGGAATCCAGGTGACTGAAGAATTCTACAGGTATATTAAAAATGAAAAGAGCAAGTCCAGCAACATAACTTTTGATGATGAACGGATAAATGAACTCCTCAGCGAGGCCATAAAACAACTTGATATTTCACTCAAATTATGATAAACATATCTGCCTGCGGTACTCGTGAGAGGAGGCTTGTTTTTCGCCGCATTTAACATTTCAGGGATCCCAATATCAATCTGATCTACATACAACCGGACCGCTTCGGCCCTCCGGTAAATGGAAATCGGAGTGCGGGAACCCACCTGGTATAAACCGGGTTGAAATTCAACCTCCAATAATCCACGGTATTCGCGGGTATCACTTTTCTATAATGTTATTTAAGGAATGTAAACAATGTCAGATATATTAGAAGATTTCAGCAATTCTCTAAATAGGTTAAAAGATATAGAAAACAGATATCAATTTTTGTCTGCTGAATTGTCAAAGCCTGATATAACCGAAAACCAGACTCTATTCAAAAAATACTCAAAAGATATGTCCGACATAGAAGACCTCGCGTTAACATATAAAGACTTCTGCAGCAAAGTTACACAATATAACGATTCTATAGAAATGATAAGTGCTGAGACTGATCCGGAACTAAAAGAGATGGCAAAAGAGGAAGCAAATTCACTCAAGGAAACCATCGAAGAGATGAAAAAGGATCTCAAAGTAAAACTTATACCGCCAGACCCGCTCGCCGGAAGAAACATAATTGTTGAGATAAGAGCCGGAACTGGCGGTGAAGAGGCAGCCCTTTTTGCCACTGAGCTTTATAGAATGTATACAAAATACGCAGAGTCAAAAAACTGGAAAACAGAGATAATTGATTTTAACGAGACAGAACTCGGCGGTTTCAAAGAGGTCACATTCAACATATCCGGAAAAAATGTTTACGAAAATCTCCGGTTTGAGTCCGGGGCACACAGAGTTCAGAGAATCCCGGCCACCGAGGCGAATGGGAGAGTTCACACATCAGCAGTAACAGTTGCCGTACTGCCGGAAATGGAAGAGACCGACATCGAGATAAGATCTGAAGACCTGAGAATTGACACATTGCGAGCCAGCGGTGCCGGCGGTCAGCATGTCAATAAAACCGAATCTGCCGTGAGAATTACACACATTCCAACCGGGCTCGCTGTAAAATGTCAGGATCAGAGAAGCCAGCTGCAGAACAGAGCTCAAGCAATGAAAGTCCTCGTGGCAAGACTATACGAAAAACAACAAAACGATATAAACTCCGAACGAGCCGACTTAAGAAAAGGACAAGTTGGTTCTGGGGACAGATCAGAGAAAATAAGAACCTATAACTTCCCGCAAAACAGGGTGACAGACCATAGAATCAACATGACACTCTACAAACTCGAAACATTCATGATGGGCGATATCGACGAAATAATCCAGGCTTTAAAAATCAATTACAGAGAAGAATTATTAAAAGGTGAATAGTTAGTACTTTTTACGAAAGGACATTCTGAAAGAATGTTTGAAAGTAAAAAGTACGGTCATTTTTACGAAAGGACATTCTATAAGAATGTTTGAAAGTAAAAAGTACGGTCATTTTTACGAAATGGAATCCATTCTTAAAAACTTGCAATAACCTCAAGTGTAACAGCCGGCTTGTGCGGAGAAAGAAACAACATAGGATAAATTCTTTTGACAGGAAGAAGCTTAAAAGGATTGAGAATGTAGCCGAGTACATGAAATCCCATGTACGGTGTTGACAATAGATAATTTGAGAACTCATCAATAAGCAGACCAAAAAGGGCACCAACCGCCGGATTCTTTATGAGCTGTTCAAAACTCGTGTCCATAAAGAGTGCACGAACAGTAAATTCGTAGAGAATTGAAAGTGTAAAGAGTTCACCTATAATCAGAATGGGATGATATCCCTTTGACCTGAGATAAAGGGCAATCTCTATAAAACAGACAGGCTCAATAATATTTTTAATATAAAAATCATTATTTAAAACAGTGATAGGGTTGCCGTAACTGTCAAGGATCAAATTACCATTCAGATCAGTGAGATACTTGGTTAAATTTTGATTCTTGGCAGGTGTAAACGGCTCCATTTTCAGCCTGTCGGCAAATAAATAGTTATCAGATGAATTGCCGACAAAGTTAATATAATCGGCATCATCCCCTATCCGCTCCCAAAGATTATAAGTTATACCAAAACATCCCCATAACATCCCATATGTGATTAAAGGATCTGTAAAATACTCTGCGATTGTAACCTGCTTATATTTCATGTCATTTAAAGCATCTCCAGCAGATCGAAAGTATTTATAGGGCGGAATAATATTATCGGTTCCTACTATTGGCTCAATCGATGCTGACATGGAAAATACGAAAAAACAGCACAATAAAATAAACAACGTCTTTTTATTAACCATCAAATTTTTAGAGATTTTACTGCGGCCTCAAGTTCATGTACAGCATCATAATTTTTTAATTTGTAATCTTTCCCCGTTATAGCCTTATAAGCTCCAAGATATCTCTCAAGAACTCCGGTTATTATATCAAACGGGATAACAGGTTTCGGCCCGTCGCCCTGATAGCCAGCCGACATGAGGTATTGCCTCAGATACTCCTTGTCTAACATCCTCTGCTCCTTGCCGGCATTGTAAAGTTCGGCATATGTGTCCATATACCAGAACCTCGATGAATCAGACGTATGCATCTCATCGGCAACAATTAGCGTTCCATCCGGCAGCAGACCAAATTCATATTTGGTATCAACAAGGATCAAATTGTTTTTCGCAACAATCTCCTGTCCCCGTTTAAAAAGCCTCTTTGCGATATCTTCTATCCTTAACATCAGAGATTTCTCGATTATGTTCTGCTTGATAATCTCCTCAACACTTATCGGCATATCGTGCCCTTCAGTAGCTTTTGTAGTCGGAGTGAGGATCGGCTCATCAAGCTTTGAGTCCTTTTTTAGGCCGACCGGAAGTTTGACACCGCTTATCATACCAGTTTGAGAGTACTCTCTCCAGCCACCGCCGGTTAAGTACCCACGAACTATTATCTCTATGGGCAGAATGGAACATTTCCTGACAAGAACACCATTCTCACCAACACTCTTAATGATATGATTATCAACAATGTCTTTTGTTTTGTCAAACCAGAAAAGTGACAGATTGTTAAGTATCTCACCTTTGAACGGAACCTCAGCAAGAACACTGTCAAAAGCAGAAATTCTGTCCGTTGTGATAATCAGCAACTTGTCGCCGAGATCATAAACATCCCTTACTTTACCAGTATACTTACTGCCTATCGTGTAATCTGTCCCCTTTATCACGTAAGGAACCTGCGTCTTCGCAATATTATATAAATTCTCCATCAAATCACCTCTATTTTACTAAATTATAATAACCATTAACTATACTAAAACAAATACTCGTTGTCAAACCGTCTCAGAAATCTACCGGTACTTATCTCTGTAATAATCCACATACCCTTTAAAAACCGATTTATACATAATTTTCCTGTAACCCTTAGCTTCAGACACCAGATTCTTCTTACCGATAAATTTCAGAAATTCGACATCATCATCGATATCTTTCACCATCATATCATCAAAGTATCCGGACTTAACCCGCTCCATCCTGTTCTTTTCGTGAATGTACCCCAACGCATAACCAATATCTGAGTACCGCGATGCCAGCTCTTTCTTATCGCTGTACGAGTGAGAATGTAAAACACAGGCATCATTAATAATCTTAATTTTACAACCGGCACCGGCTGCCCTGAGCCCCCACTCCGCATCCTCGAAGTGTTTCATATTCTCATCAAAAGGATGCTTGATAAGTAAAGTTTTCCGGACAGCGCACGATGCCGAGTAGAATGAGGTTCCGCGCAGCTGATCTATAAACTCCCTGTTAAAAAAACGGTCATGATCTTTCTTAACTATAAAATATTCATCATCACGTGCTATCTGGCGACTTACAGCAGCACCCAGATTGATATCTTTTATGAGCGGCTCAACAAGTCTGGTAAGCCATCCGGAGTCTTGAGGGACGGCATCGATATTATTAATAACTATTATCTCCCCTTTTGCTTTTTTAACGGCCTCATTGAGGATTTTTCCGGGAATGTACTCATTCTCACCAACCTGATAGGAAACGTCACGATTGTAGCTGTGTACAATCCTGTATGTCCCATCCTGAGAATCATTATCAACATTTATTATTTCGTAATCTTTAAAATCCTGCTTGGTTAGAATAGACATCGCCTTCTCGGCAGAATTTATATTGTTTTTTGACCTGACGATCATAGATACCAAAGGCATAGATCCTCCGTTTATATCTCCATGTTTTTTATACTGAGAGGTATAATAGTTTTTTGTTATTTTATCAAAACTATTTAATAATTATTTAATATTTTGGTGCAAAAAACAGTTGAATTTGATTCGTTTTAGTATAGGACATCTCTATTAATCCGCTTTGGAATTTTAACGCAGTATTTTTTTATCCTACAAGACGCTGAAAATGAATATAATTTGTTTATATTATTTTTCGGCAACGAAGTAGAGTAAAAAAAAGGACAAGTTAAAACACCGAACGAGGTAATTAGGAGTGCCCTTTACACGAGGAGTGGAAAAGTTCGAAAAACGGAGCATACGTTCCCCGAGTACCCGAAGTTGGCGACCAACGGGAGCCAATTTGGACGGAGAGAAGTCGGGTACTCGGGGAGCACACTTTCAGTATGTGAGTATTTGAGAAATCTTTACATCAAAGTAGAAAGGCTAAAGATCAGTTTTCACCAGTAAAAACTTGAGTTTTTGACCTTACACGAGGAGTGGAAAAGTTCGAAAAACGGAGCATACGTTCCTCGAGTACCCGAAGTTGGCGACCAACGGGAGCCAATTTGGACGGAGAGAAGTCGGGTACTCGGGGAGCATACTTTCAGTATGTGAGTATTTGAGAAATCTTTACATCAAAGTAGAAAGACTAAAGATCTGTTTTTATTTATAATCCCTGGCATAACCATACTTAAATCCAACCCCCTCCCTATCCTCCGTTGTAACCGGAGCAAACCTCTTTTTTAGACGATAAACCTCGCCCCGATTATTGGTCCACATAAGACTCGGAACCGGAAACTGATAAATATAAAAATCTTCATCGAAAAGCGATTTGTTATAAAAATCGAGTCCTTCGTATGTAAAATAGACACTCTCACCGTTAAACTCCCCCTCATAACGATAATAACCGGCAGGAGATTTGGTAAAATAAACCTCCCATTTGACATAAAAAGCTATAAATTTTGCAACATAAATTCTTTCATCGTAGACGGACTCGTTATCTTGCTGAAAAAGCGGGAGGAGGGAAAATAATATAAATAATATTGACAAAAGGATTTTTTTAAACATTAATACAGTTATCGTAATTTAAACGTTTAACTTTAAACAGGACTTTTTAATTTTATATGGAACCCGATTATTTGCTGTTCATCAGCTCCCTTTCCCTCTCATTTTTTTGTTCATGCTCTGAAACTGCTATGTTTTCATTAAGCCACATCACTATCGAAGATATTAAGATAAAACACAAACGGAGAGGAGAAATACTTCAATTCCTCCTAAACCATCCGCAAAAGCTCCTTCTAACTATCTTAATTTGCAATATATTTGCCAATATATTTGCCACACTGACAGCAACTCGGATTTTCGAGAAAAACTTCAGCAACTGTCCGGTATGGCTGCCTGTAATTATTATAACTATAATTCTCCTTATATTTGGGGAAACAACTCCTAAATCCATAGCTGTTTATTTTAACAGATCGATATCAATACTGGTTTCACCGGTATTTTACTTTTTGTCCAAACTTTTTACTCCGGTCATATTTATACTAAATAAGGTCGCAACTCTCCTTGTTAATATAAACTCAGCGGTATTTTTCCGAAATATATCCGAAAAAGCATACTACCATCCTGACGAAATAATGGAAGTTATCAGAACCAGTAAATCGCAGGGAATAATCGAAGAAACAGAGGGAGATCTGCTGCGGAACATCGTTGAATTCACCAGAACAGACATCTGGAAGATAAAAAGACAGCGGGATGAAATAGTATCCGCTCCCATAGATATAACCATCAATGAACTTATACTACTAATAAAAGATACAAAATTCTCAAGACTCCCGATCTGGGAAAATACAGAAGAGAATATAATAGGAATACTTCATGCGAAAGACCTTCTAAAAATAAACGAGAACAAACGCAAATTATCATACTACAGATATCTGCTAAAACCGGTACTATTTGTACCAGAGTCAACGGAAGCGGAGGAGCTTCTTAATATTTTCAGAACAAAGAACCTCCACATGGCACTCACAATAGACGAATACGGCGGAATATCAGGACTTGTAACCCTCGAAGATATAATAGAGATTGTACTGGGTGATGTAATAGACAAAGATGATGTTGTACCGATGTATCACACTTACAGTACAGACATGATAGAAGCTGAAGGGAGAATGCCGCTTGACGATTTTAACGACGTATTTGGAACTGAATTAAAAAGCAGCCAGACAGTTACAATCGCCGGATATATTCTTGAAAAAATAAATAGAATTCCTATTGCCGGAGAAATTTTTACGTTTGACGATCTCCACTTCAAGATATCCGGAGCCCAGCCGCATAAGATAGAAAAAATCCTCGTCACAAAGAAGCTGCACATTCAAAAAAGAAAAAATCAGGGACAATTATGACCGAATATATATTAATTCCAGTAATCATCATCTTACTCCTCGTTATACAGGGATTTTTCTCCAACTCCGAAATGGCAGTGGTGAGTTCTAATAAAATAAGACTCAAATATATGCAGAAAAAAGGGGACAAACGAGCAATAATTGTATTTGACTTCCTCAACAACCACGAAAAACTCTTCGGAACAACGCTAGTAGGGATCAATATCGCAACGGTTGTCTCAACATCAATATCAGATCACTACTTTGTGAACGTTTTATCGCGAGATTCTACTGTTGTCAGCGAGCTCGTGAGAATGGGACTCCTCCCGATACTAATAATGCATCCGCTCATACTCATATTCGGAGAGATTTTCCCGATGTCGATGGCAAGGAAATTTCCTACAATTACAGCTCTCAGAAACTCATACATTCTAAAAACAGCATACTTCATACTTTATCCGCTGATGATTCTTGTCAGCACCATATCAAAACTTTTTAAGAAACTTTTCAGATCCAACAAAGAGGGATTTGGAGCTATAACACGTGATGAACTCCAGCTGATATTTGACGGAAAATTTGATAACGCTAGTGATGTAACCAGGAAACTTGTTGAGGACGTTTTTAATTTAAACAACCTCACTGCTTACGATATCATGGTTCATCTTAACGATGTTCTCGCCGTTGATGAGAATATAACTGTAGCCGAGTTAAAGAAAATTATACTTTCAAGCGCTTATAACAGATTCCCGGTATACAGGGACTCAATCTTCAATATCGTATCAACTGTCCATTCCATCTCAATACTCGGAATAGACGACGAAGAATCCATCAAGTCGTGTACTGAGAAATTGTATATCGTACCGTCTACAAAAAAAGCCTCCGATGTACTCAAAGAACTCAAAAAAAATAGAAAATATATGGCAATAGTGGTTGATGAATTCGGAGCTGCCTGCGGTATAATAACAATCGAAAATATAGCTGAGGAAATAATCGGTAAAGTCGGAGAGGAACAGATCCCATTTAAGGAAAAACAGATAGCCAAAGAAGGCGAAGATATAATCCTCGACGGACTTACCTACCTCGATGATCTTTTTGATATGACCGGTATCAATTTAACGGATGAAGACGCCGAAACTATAAGCGGGATAATCAACATTGCACTTGGCAGGATAGGAAGAAAAGGGGAAGTTGTAAACTTTAAAGATAAAATTACTTTTGAGATACTCGACTCCTCTGACAGATTCGTAAAAACAGTTAAGGTAAAAAGAATAGAGGATTATGAAGAATAAAAGATTTTTGCACGGAACCGGAACGAATTACTCCCAACTAAAATATTTTGCTATTTATTTACAAAAACCGTTTTTTTATATATATTGAGGCGAAAGTAAAAATACCTGTAATATTAAGGTACTTTTACAATTGGCTCTATTGACAAAATAGGATACAAGATGACCGAGATAACACCCGTCCAGTGCGAAGATGTAACACTCAAGATGATTGATGAAGATGTTTTTGTATCCGGAAGCATCATTCAAAAAAATCCGGAACAGTATATGAGCAGTTTTTTTAACAAACTTCATGATTATATAGTAGAAAGAAAACTGAAATTTATAAACGTGAACATAACTCAATTAAAATTCCTCAACTCATCCGGCATAAAGATCATAGTAGACTGGCTCGTAAAAGTATCAAATCTACCCGATGAAAACCGTTACGTAATAAATTTCATCTGCAACAAGCACTCTCTGTGGCAGGACTCAAGCATAACAACTCTCAAAATAATCGATGACACGATCATAAGAAAAATAGATATATAAATAATTTACTTGATTTTTGCAAGAGCCGCATTTGTCAAACGTTTATCAACCTAAAAGTCTCTCATTCCATAATTCCTTTTGACATTTTTGACATTTTTATTTATTATAGGGCACTTCTAAAAAACTGCTTTGGATTTTTAATGAAGTGATTTCTTGTCCTTACAAGAAGCAGGCTGCATGGGCGAGCAATGTAGCGAAGCGAAATGACCAGCCATAAACCAGACATATAATTTGTTTATATAACTGTTTTAGTGACGAAGTAAGGACAAAAAAGGACAAATTAAAAGACCGAATGAGGTTTTTAGAAGTGCCCTATATCGCAGATTCGGGGAGAATGAGATTTGGAATTCACAACAGACATAAAGGTACGCGGATACGAGCTTGATTCGTTCGGACACGTAAACAATGCCAACTATCTATCGTATTTTGAACATGCAAGATGGGAGATCCTTAACGGAACCGACCTTCTTACAAAACTGAGAGATCAAAAGTTATTTCTCGTTGTTGTTGAGGCGAATGTAAAATACTTGAGAGAACTGTTAATTAATGACGAAATAACAATAAAAACCACGATAAGAATGGAACCGCCGTATATGATCTACAAACATATCCTATTCAACAAAAATACAGGCAGATTATCTTCAAAGGCATCGATAAAAACCCTTCTAATTGATGAAAACAGACTGGCAGTCGACTATCCGCCGGAACTTCTAAAAATCACGGAGTAAATATGCTAAATGTAAAAATAATAAACGAGATCGGTGTTCTTGAATTAAACAATCCTCCCGAAAACTATTTAAGGGAACCTGTTTTTGCAGATATCAACGAACTACGTGAAACGATAGATAAAAACCAGTTAAAAGGGATTATAATAACCGGAGCCGGGAGACACTATTCGGCAGGTGCTGATCTCGAAAACTTATTTAAGATGGCTCGGGAGAGTAACTTCAGTGACATGATAGATACCGGCAAAGGGATACTCGATTTTATAAACGATCTGGATATCCCGGTGATATCGGCAGTCCGCGGGATCTGCTTCGGCGGCGGACTCGAGATAGCCCTGTCGGCACACATAAGAGTCGGCTCAGAAAGAACACTCTTTGCTTTCCCCGAGGCAAACCACAACATGATGCCGGGACTGGGCGGCACCGTAAGACTTCCTAAGATAGTCGGCCGTTCCAGTGCGATGGAGATAATCCTGACCGGTGACACTATCGACGGTGAAAAGGCTTATGAGATCGGACTCCTCGACCACATAACAGAGACAAAAGAGATATTCAACTACTCGATGGCTCTCATGGAGAGAATGGTAAAAAACCGCTCATTAAAGATAATCAAGAACATAACATCCTCAATTAATTTTGCCCTCAAAAACGGTGAAAAAGAGGCAATGCTGAACGAGACAAAACTTTTCTGCGAGCTTGCCCTCGATGAGGCAAAAAACCGATAATGGATAGCCCGATAAAACTCGAATCGGTCAGAAAATATGACGATATTTACAACGAACTGCAAATTCTCATAGATAAAAACGGCGGAGATTATAAAAAACTATTCTCTGATGATGAGAATAGGCTCTACCCTCTTAACTTGTCGGACAAACTTACCGGATCACACCTTGCCCGATACGAATTAAAAAGGATTCTACTCATTCACGCAAAAAAAGATGTTGAATCATCGTTAAACTCGATCTCCATAACAAACGACAACTACGGTAAACCGTTGATAAAAGGGATTTTTGAGGAATTTAAAATCAGCCTCTCACATTCTAAAAATCACATAGCCGTTATGGCGGTGCGCGATGAGTAAGATAGATTACACTGAAACCGCCGGAATTGGTTATGTAACAATGAACGATCCGCCCGGCAACAAAATGAATACAGAATTCTTCATCAAACTCAAAGAGATAACTCAACTTATAAAAAGCGACACGCCCGACGGACTTATCATATCCGGTTCCGGCAGACACTATTCACAGGGAGCCGACCTTGACGACTTGATAAATGTGATAAAAACATCGGCAAAAACAGAAAACGGGCAGATTATCTCCTACCCTCCCAATCTCATAGACAACCTCGACACATTTTACTTTTTTTATCAGCTTGACATCCCGGTTGTTTCTGTTATAAAAGGGATCTGTATCGGTTCAGGATTCGAGTTGGCAATGCAGTCGCATTTCAGATTTGCATCGGACAACGCATTAGTCGGTTTGCCGGAGTCCTCATTCGGGCTTATGCCGGGCTGCGGCGGGATCTCATCAGGCGTGAGAATGGTATCAGCGGCGGTAATAATGGAACTTGCTCTAACAGGTGAGTCACTGAACTCAGATGACGCTCTAAAATATGGATTGATAGATGGCGTCTACACAAAAAACGATGTGACAGACAAAGCAGTCAATTTTATAAACACGATAAAAAAGGACTACGATAAGAGTAAAAAATCAGAGTATTTAAAAATATTAAATACAATTTAAATCCTGATTTTTTGTTTATAAAATGCTATAATGTTGAACAATGTAAAAATTTTAACTTTATGAGGTTAATTCAAGATGGAAAAATTTGTAAAACTGACTGGAACCGGCGCATATCTACCGGGAGAACCGATCCCATTTGACGATATAGAAAAGTACCTCGGAGACGTAACTGCTGCCTCCAGTAAGGTTCAGAAATGGTACGACAGGATAAAACCTGTTATGAAAGAGATGTTAGACATAGATTTTTACCACTATGCCATTGACCCGGCTACCGGAGAGTATCGCGACGACAATATAACTCTGGGAACAAAAGCCGCTCAAAACGCTCTAAAAAGCGCCGGTAAGAAAGCTGGGGATGTTGAACTGATAATCTATGCCAGTGCTCATATGGATCAGATGCCGACAGCGAGCGTTAGGATCCAGGAGGCTCTCGGTATAGAACAGTGCGCAGAACTATCTATACACGCCAACTGCACCTGTGCATACAAAGGGATAATGCTCGCTCACGACCTACTGAGACTCGGCAGATACAAGAATGCACTCGTGATATCTTCAAGTATATCATCATCAGAATTAAGAAGCTCATATTACAATATGGATTTAGTAACTAAAGAGGATCTGTTCCTAAGATGGTTTTTGTGTGACGGCGCGGGTGCACTTTTTTTTGAAGGAACAGATCAAAAAGATAACGGATTGTTTGTGGAGAACACATATATAGAATCCGTAGGCGGCAAGAAGCCGTCGGCAATGAACAATAAAAGACCGGCTTACTGGATGAATCCTGCCGAAGAGTACAACAAGGGACTGCACCATCTTTCGCAGCTTTTTCAGGAGGAATTAAGAAAATACTTCCACGATCCTGACGGGACAGTTTTTTACAAAGGTCTAAAAAGGATGATAAACAAGTACAACATCGACCTCTCCCATCTGAAATTTTTCCAGGTAAACCTTCCGTCAAAACACATATCGGAACTCGTTATGGATGAGTGCGAAAACCTCGGCATAAAGAGAGAGACATTCTATTCTAAAATGTCAAAACTGGGCTACTCCGGACCGCCGATGGTGTATATCTCCCTCGACAAGATCATGAGAGAAGAGAAACTAGAAA
>JBFZEO010000162.1:0-7081 GCA_041306845.1 Spirochaetota bacterium | reverse complement strand
AAAACAGCTATCAACGGTAAATGGGTAAAAGCGCCCGGTATCGATCTCTTTAATAAATTTAAAGAGGTTTTTGGAGATCACCTTGCTGAGGACGTTATAGCAGAAGACCTCGGAATTATTACTAAACAGGTAAACGAATTAAAAGACAGATACGGATTCCCAGGCATGAAGATATTTGAATTTGCGCCGTTCTCTCATGGCTCTTTTACAGATGAGAATAATAATGTACTTGACAACTCAAAACATTCTTATAGACCCGAAAACTACCCTTACAACTGTGTTGCTTATCCTGGAACACACGATAACGACACGATACTCGGATGGTTTGACAATATGGAGGATTCAGCTAAATGGGATGTTTTAAGATATCTCGGTATAACTGAGAGAAAAGACGTAAACATAAAGATAATCGACAAACTCCTCCATTCCAACGCAAAATGGACAATTTTCCTGATGCAGGACATACTATGTCTCGATACTCACTCAAGAATGAACACCCCCGGAACTTGCGGAGTTCATAACTGGTCTTGGAGGATTACAGAATCCATGATCGAGTCACATAAAGATTACTTTAAGACACTTTCAGATATGACTAAAAAGGCAGGTAGGTAAGAATGGGAATCCTTTCTCCTTCAATACTCTCCGCCGATTTTTACAATCTGGAAAGCGAGATAAAAAAAGCTGTTCAATATGGGGCCGATTGGCTCCATATTGATGTTATGGATTTTCACTTTGTACCGCAGCTCTCGTTCGGTGCCAAGATTGTTGAGGACATAAAGAAACATACTGATATTTTCTGCGATGTTCACCTTATGGTAACAAATCCGCAGGATCACATCATCCCATTCATCAAAGCCGGGGCGGATCTCATAAACTTCCATGCTGAAGCTACAATCCACGGTGACAGACTGATAAACCTTATCAGGGAGAATGGTAAAAAAAGCGGGATAACAATAAATCCGGCAACACCAATCGACACGATAAAACATTATTTACCAATGGTTGATATGGTTTTAGTTATGAGTGTCAACCCGGGTTTCTCCGGTCAAAAGTGCATAGAGTACACATTCTCAAAGATAGAGGAACTAAAAAGACTGAAAGATAAAAACGGATACGGCTATATGATCCAGATAGACGGCGGGATAAGTGACAAAAATGTTAAAACCGTCCTCGATCTCGGTGCGGATGTTATCGTAGCTGGTTCTGCATTTTTTAATAAAGATGAAGATGCTCGAAAAAAACTTTCAGATATTGTCCATTCTAAGTAATATTTTGTTAAGTTGATATTAAGTACAAAAATAATTTAACAAGAAAATCTATAAAAATAAAGGATAACAAATGAATTATTTAAGAATATTAAAATTAAAACTTTGGCAAGTATTGATCGGAATATTTTACTTTATTTCAATAAGTTTATGGGCGGGACCATTTATTAGTTTGGTACGTGAATGCAGAAAACAAGATATTGAACCTCCTGTATATGCTACATTAATTTCATTATTTGGACTTTTTTTATTAATTTTTGGCATAATTTGTTTTGTCAGAAAAACCAATAAAATGAATTGGTTCTTAAAAATATATTTTATAGTCTTAACTGTATATATAATTTTTATTACAATTATCAAATTCAATACAACTCAAAATTTAAATTATATAATTATAAGTTTAATAATTATTCTTCCATCCGTCTTTTCATTTTGGTATATAGGAAGCAATGTTTATAAAGAACTTTCATTAGAAGCTGAGAAAAATAGAAAGTTAAAAAAGCAGCAAAAAGCAATAAAATTTTAACCATATAAACTGATTATAGCGGATAAGAAGTATCTTTTTTATCTTAATCTAATATTGAGACTGTAACCCCGCCCTCATATTGATGGCTTTAAACAGCATTATATGTGGGTTTAAGATATTAAAAAAATATTAAAATGGAATTTGCGTAGAACAACCGATTGAACCCGACTCGGCTATTGTCACACTTTTTTACTGCTGCAAAAAATGCGCCAAAACGCCTCACCGTTTAATCTGGAGTTAAATTGTGCCCGTAATTCCTTGGGAGTACAGAATGGAAAAAATACTCGATGATATTCAAATTACTGATCTTAATATAAAAGATATTCCCATTCTTAATTCAATTAAACCCGACGACTGGCCGAGTATATCAGAGGTTCATGAGCATTATCTAAAAACAACTAATTGTAAATCTATAGTAGTTAAAAGCAATGAGAATGAAATACTTGGTATCGGCACCGGAATAGCATTAGAGAAAACCGGGTGGCTTGCCCATATAATCGTTCCCCAGAAACATCAGAGGAGAGGAATCGGAACTCTTATTGTCAAAAACAGAATAAAACTGCTGCAGGAACAGTTTGGATGTGAAACAATAACATTAACCGCTACAGAACAGGGATATCCGGTATACAAAAATGTCGGATTTACAGAGGAGAGTATGTACCGGATATTGATACCTCCTCCCAACATGAAAATACAACAAACAAAGAGTGAAAACATTATAAAAATTGAAGAGAGCCATCTTGAAGATATTTTTAACATCGATAGGATCACGTCCGGTGAGGATCGAAGAAAGTTTTTGCAATCTTTAATGAATAACGGATATGTGTATGTTGATAATGGGAAGGTGCTTGGTTATTATTTGCCTGATTTTGGAGATAGCGGTATATCTGCAATTACTGAAGAGGCTGGGATTGCTTTTTTAAAAGAAAGAATTAAAATTGATAGAAAACTATTTATACCTATAGAAAATGAAACAGCGTATAAATTCTTAATCTCGTCAGGTTATTCTGAACTAAAAAAGATTAACCGCATGAGATTAGGAAAACCCTTTAACCGTAAACCAGAATATTGTTACTCAAGAATTGGCGGTTTCATAGGATAATAATTAAACCGGCAATACTAAAAAACTTTGCAAATAAAAGTTGTATGAGGTGAATAAAAATGTTAAGAAAAATTTATAGCATTCTTGAAAGTGATGAAGAAGAGAAAAATATTTTTTCAAAAAGCATTGAATGGCTGTTGATAAGCTTAATTGTTCTCAATGTGATATCGGTGATTATCTCTTCCTTTAACGATCTTCCTGATAAACTAATCAGTATATTAAATACTTTTGAGCTTATCTCAGTTATTATATTTACAGTTGAATATTTATTAAGACTAATAACAGCCGGATATAAATTTAAAAACAGTAAAATCCCATTTATTAAATACATTTTCTCTTTTATGTCAATTATTGATTTATTGGCAATATTGCCATTTTATTTGCCATTAATAATTCCTTTTGACCTAAGATTTTTAAGAATGTTACGTCTTTTCAGATTATTTAGAATTTTTAAATTAAATAGATACAATAATGCAACAAGAATAATAAGTAGTGTTTTAAAAAATGAAAAGGAAAAATTATTCACTACGATATTTGTAATGTCAGTTTTAATAATCTTTTCATCTTCAATAATGTATTATGTTGAAAATAGTGCTCAGCCTGATAAATTTCCAAATATTGTGGCTTCTATATGGTGGGCTGTTGCAACTTTAACAACAGTCGGATACGGAGATGTATATCCTATTACAATACTTGGGAAAATGTTAGCTGGTATAATAGCAATCCTTGGGATAGGACTAGTTGCTTTACCGACAGGGATAATAAGTTCGGGATTTATTTCTGAAGTAACAAATAAGCAGAAAAAAAATACATGTCCTCATTGTGGAAAAGAGTTATAAGAAAGTTAAACAGTCTCGATATTATATTTAATTAAAAAAGTGAGGTTGAAACCTCACTTTTTTAATTCTTAAGACTGTGCATTGGGGCCGGTATTCTGCCTCCCCTATTTATAAAATCCTTTGATGAATATTTACTGATATTTATTATAGGTGCCCTGCCTAACAGACCGCCGAACTCAACAAAGTCACCCGCTTTTTTACCTGGAACAGGTATAAGTCTCGTTGCCGTAGTTTTATTATTAACAACTCCGATGGCAAGTTCATCTGCCATGATACCGGAAATAGTTTCCGGTTCTATATCACCGGGTATGGCTATCATATCAAGTCCTACCGAGCATACAGCAGTCATAGCTTCAAGTTTATCGAGGGAGAGAGCTCCGATTTGAACGGCATTTATCATTCCCAAATCTTCACTGACAGGGATGAACGCACCGCTCAACCCGCCAACAGAGGAGGACGCCATCACCCCGCCCTTTTTAACAGCATCGTTTAACATCATAAGTGCCGCAGTAGTCCCGTGAGCACCGCAAACCTCAACTCCAATCTCTTCAAGTATATGAGCAACTGAGTCTCCAATAGAAGGCGTTGGAGCTAATGAAAGATCAACAATACCAAACTTAGTATTTAGACGGGAAGCAGCCTCTTGAGCAACCAGCTGTCCAACTCTCGTTATTTTAAAAGCTGTTTTTTTGATTCTCTCAGCAACATCTTGCAGTGGAGCACCTTTAAGAGATTCAAGGGCACACTTTACAACACCCGGTCCCGAAACGCCGACATTTATCACCGTCTCAGCCTCACCTATTCCATGAAAAGCACCTGCCATGAACGGATTATCTGTCGGAGCATTGGCGAACACAACGAGTTTAGCACATCCTATCGCATCCCTGTCTTTAGTCAAATGCGCTGTATCAAGTATAACTTTACCAAGCATTTTAAGAGCATCCATATTTATACCGGCTTTAGTCGTCGCAGCATTTACTGATGCACAAACTCTCTCTGTACGCGCAAGAGCTTCCGGCAATGAATTGATTAACTTGATATCGGAATCAAGAAATCCCTTCTGAACAAGTGCAGAGAAACCTCCGATGAAGTTAATACCGAGAGTTTTAGCTGCTTTATCAAGAGTCTCAGCAAAGATAACATAATCCGAAACCTTTGATGCTGCCGCTACGAGTGATATAGGCGTAACAGAAACCCTTTTATTTACAATAGGGATTCCATAGAGAGCCTCAATATCCTCGCCGGTTTTAACAAGATTAGCAGCTTTAGTTGTTATTTTATCATAAATCTTTTGAGCTGCTTTTATCGGGTCCTCATCACAACAATCAAGAAGCGATATCCCCATCGTTATGGTTCTGATATCGAGTTTCTCCTGAGTTATCATGTTGAGCGTTTCTATTATTTCAAATTTATCCATAAATCATTGTCCTATTTTTATTTAGTTGGAATTATATCTTGTGCATATAATTGAAAATATCTTCGTGATATATCTGGAAAATCATATTCATACCGGTATTTTCAAGATTTTTTTTGATATCGTTTATCGAAACTCCGGTATCCGGTGCCTCAACAGACATTAACATAGTAAATTTATCATGTAAGATAGTCTGGCTTATATCAAGAATATTTACATTTGAATCAGCAAGCACATTACTCACTTTAGCAATTATGCCGACCTGATCCTTGCCGATTACAGTTATTACGAGCTTCATATATCATTCTCCGTGTAAAATATCCGCAATTATAGAATAAATATTTACATATACAAAGATAATTATTGATATATTACATTTTTTTTATTATTTTAACCGTATTCGTTTTATTAAGGAGATTTGATGATAAAGATTAATGGAGAGCTCGTTACAGAGAAAGAATTTGACTTTGCCTGCGACGAAATAAAGAAAAAGATCGGAGCAAAGAAACTGACGAGTGAATACATAGATGCCATAGCGGATCAGCTAATCGGAAGCAGATTATTACTTCAGCAGGCAAAAAAAGGTGAAACATCCATAGATGACAAAAGTATAAATGAGATATTAAACAAAATCAAAGCTAACTTCCCGGATGAAAAGTCTTTTAAGGAGACTCTTAACATAACAGGTGATAGTGAAGAAACATTAAAAGTAAAGATCAAAGACGATCTTCTTTTAAGAGAGTTTTTAAATAAAAACTTCTATTCAAAATACTCAATAAGTGAAGCAAATGCACAAAAATACTATGAAGAGAATATAGATTCCTTCAAAACTAATGATGAAGTTAAAGCATCACATATCCTTTTTGATACAAATGATGAAGCAAAAGCTAAAGATGTTTTAACCGAAATAAAGAATGGTGCAAGTTTTGAAGAAATGGCTGAGACTCACTCGAAATGCCCAAGTAAGAGCAACGGAGGAGACTTAGGATTCTTTGGGAAAGGGATGATGGTAAAAGAATTTGAACAGGCTGCTTTTGATACTGAAGTGGGTAAAATAACAGATCTTGTTAAAACACAGTTCGGATACCACATAATTAAAGTTACAGACAAGAAAACTGCGGGCGTTTCAAAATTTGAAGATGTAAAAGATGAACTTATTTCTCACTTATCAGAAGACATATCAAATATGAGAATTGAAGAATTTATCGATAACTTAAGAAAAGATTCAGATATCCAGATCGACCAAAAAATACTCTCATCAAAGAAATAACAACTATAAATAATAAAACCGCAGGACTTAGCTCTCTGCGGTTTCATTTTCTATATTTTTGTCATTGTTTTTAACTTGCGGCACAGTCTCTTTTTTATCGGGTTCGCCTGCACCTGTCAGCCGATTAATCATCAGTTCCTGAATCGTCTTTCTTATGTATTCGTGAACTTTCCTTGTGTTCTCAGGAGAGTTTTTCTCTTCAAATACAAGTTTGCCCCCCTGTATCTTTGAAGTACAAAATTTAAGAATAAAAAGCCCGCTCTCATTCTCACTAAAACCTATGACTTTAACTGAAGTTCTTATCCTCAAACCTCTCAAAACGATGAGAACATCCGCAATATATTCACCCGGAGTGAAAATATATCTGTAAACATCCGCAATCTCGCATGAAAAAGCATAAGCAGAAATATCCTTGATAGGACAAATAATAGCATCTTCCTTATTCTTTATATAAAAATTGGCCTTACAGTCACCTATAACTGACGTTCTTATAAAGGATCTCTTACCCTTCGCCTCGAAAGAGAGCAGTATATCTTTTATAACATCAACAGTATTTGCTTGGATAGTTTCAAATGTAATTACCGAAACTCCATTCTCAAGAAGCCTGTTTTTTATATCAAGATCGATACTGTCAAAAGTAAAAGCTCCCATCTGAACCATAGAAT
>JBFZEO010000161.1:0-3957 GCA_041306845.1 Spirochaetota bacterium | reverse complement strand
TATTTGATTGAGCTTTCCTTAAAAATAACATATACATAGGCGTGTAAAAAAGGGAGTTATGATGTTTGATGCGGTGATTATAGGCGGTGGTCTCAGCGGTTTGACAGCCGGAGCAAAGCTCGCTTTAAGGAATAAAAAGGTACTGCTGCTGGAACAGCACAATACGGTCGGCGGGCACGCAGCCGGTTTTAAAAGAAAGGGTTTTTTTTATGATGCAGGTGTAATAAATCTCGTTTATCCTCATGTTGTGGGTTATCTCGAAAGTCTGAATATAAAAGATAAGGTAAAACTTGCGGAACATACTTCCTCCTTTCGGGTCAAAGGCAAGTCTTTTTTTGTCAGCAGTCTTGATGAGCTTTTTGATAAATTTGCGCAGGTGTTTCCGGAGGATGCTGCCGGGATAAGGAGTTTCTTTGATTATCTCAAGCCTGCCTATGAAATAATTAAACTTGTTGATGTTATCGGTGATCCCTACTCGTATTCCGGATTTAAAAGGTTCTCAAGGCTTGTAAAGTTTGCGCTCAAGATGCCTAAGGGTACGCTCTCCATTCTCAAAGAGTTCAGCAGTCTCAAAGTGGGCGATGTGCTCGACAGATATTTTGATAAAGACAGCGATTTTTATAACTATATGCAATTTATCGGTTGTTATAAAGGTGTGACTTTTCTTAATTTTATAGGAATGGTTAATTTCTTTATAAAAGAGCGGTATCCGGTTTCGGGATTTCAGGGTTTATCGGATGAGATAGCCGGTGTCATTCTCAGGAACGGCGGAGAGATAATAACCGCGGCGAAGGTCAAAAAGATAGAGATCAAAAACCGGCGGGCGGTCGGGGTGGAATGGGAAAAAGACGGAGAAACGAAAACTGTCTCCTGTAGGAATGTTGTTTCGGCTGCGGATCTAAAAAAAACTTTCTTTAATCTTATCGGGAGAGATAATTTATCGAAGGTTTTTTCGGATAGATTGGGCGATATCAAGATGTCTGAGACTTTTATCATTCTTTATCTCGGACTGAATGTCAAACCCGAAGTGTTAAGATCAAACCTTGATGACAATGAACATTTAATATACTGCGACTACATATTTAATCCTAATCGTGATGTCATTGACAAAGACTTTTTTAAGAGGTCGAGTTTTGCTCTTTTTTCATCGTCGCTCATCAATCCCGAGCATGCTCCGGAGGGTAAAAGTAATTTGCTGTTGATTGCCGAGTGTCCGACTGATGACTGGATGAAGAGCTGGGGTATTGAGAATGGAGCGCGGACTGATAAATATAAAGAACTGAAAGTTGCTGTAACCGGGCAGCTTCTTGACAGGCTTGAGAAAATTATACCGGATGTAGCTGACAGGGATAATGTTGAGGTTTGCGAACTTGGAACTCCATTCACCATAGAGCGGTACACCGGTAATGAAAATGGTTCATCGAGCGGATTTACCTGGGATCAGGATATAACATTTACAAAAGAGAGTACTCACGGTAAACATTTTTACAGATATAAAGGTTTGTCAAATCTGTTTTTCTGCGGTCATCAGACGATTTTCATGGGTGGTGTTGCCGGAGCGATGGGTTCAGGCTCTTTTATAAGTAAGAAGATATAATCTCATATCAAAGCAGTCTCAAAAGTTGACTTTTGAGACTGCCCGGTAGAACGTTGATTGATAATCAGAGCTTGCTATTCTTGATCTTTGCAAGCATAAAGATACTGAATATGCTGCTAAGAACAGACAGCACGGAAAAGAATATGACGAGAGGAATGTTGCCGGAGTTGCCCCGAACGACCGATGTTGTCATATATGCGAAGATATTTATATTCACCGCAGTCAGTAGTATTAATGCTGTCGGAGCAAGTATCAATGCTATCTCTTTTTTGAGCAAGAGGGCAATCCCGGAAATCAGCAGGAACGGAATGGTAAACGAAATATCGATAGTGTGCACCGGATTGACAGGGAGTCCGTAATCAGTCGTCGCTGCCGGAGGGGCGTTGTTTATCATTGCCGGTATTATTTCGGAGAGCCAAAGTATGGCAAAAAAGATACCGCAGCTTACGAGGAGTATTGATGTTTTTTTTATGGGTAGTTTATCATTGAACCATGAGACGTAATCCCGTCCATTCAGATCTGCAAAAAAGACAACTGCAGCGTAGACGGATAATCCGAGTATGGCACAGTATATAAGGAACATCCTGTTCTGGTGAATGGAGAAGCCGTACAAAAGGAAAGAGTATATGTTGGCAAGTATAGATCCTCCCCATATAAACCGGGAAACTCTGAAGCCGCGTGCGGATAGTAAGGCAGATATGAGGAGAACCGGTGCGATGAATACGAGATTTGATATATCCTGTGCTGTACATTGTGATAACCATGAGTCTGTTTCATTGTAGATGCCGGGAGTAAACAATCCGATGAGACTGTTTATCGTCATGAGAATGACGATCGGTAAAGTTAATATCAATATGATTTTGTCAATATTGTTTCTTGTTTTCATATAGAACCTCCTAAGTTATTATAATAAAAAAATCAATTTTTGTGGTTTGCCGGGAATAAGTATTCAAGAAAAACCGCTGTTCTTTTTGACCAGGCAGTCTCCGTGTGCCCGGCTTTGGATATGAATTCATACTTGAGGTCACTGCCGTCTTTATATCCTTTTTTTAGCAAAGTATCATACATCCGCACAGTTGCCGGCAGGAGCAGTTTGTCGAGATCCATATCTCCGCACGAAAGGTAGATTCTAAGTTTGCCGGGCGGTATCATAAATTCAGCTGCAAGATCATCGTAGTACGCGAAACCGCCGGAGAGTGCGGCAATCCTCGAGAATATATCAGGATGTTTAAATCCGAGATAGAGAGCCTCCATCGCACCTGAGCTGGCACCGCCTGTTCCGGTAAACTGTCCCTCCGGCTTAGTTCTGTACTCTGTGTCTATCAGCGGTTTGATTTTATTTATCAGATATTCCACATATGCGGAGCCCCGTTCAACAACTATTTTCCTGTCGTCAATTTTAGATTTTACATCGAGTTGATGTTCCTGATGATACTTGCTCCATCCCATAAGTTCATCGTCTCTTCTTGAGGAGTTGTAGACACCGACAACGATAAGTGGTTCGATTGTTCCGGCAGATATCAGCTGATCGGCGATCGTGTCGATCTTCCATCCGTTGTGTGCCGCCGCCGGACTGTCAAAAATTTGCTGTCCGTCATGCATATATAGTACCGGGTACCGTCTTGCCGGATCTTTATAATATCCCGGCGGCAGATAAACAAGGATATCTCTTTTTGAAATTGCCGGACTCTGCGGGGTGAGTGACGGCATAATGTGTATTGAGCCTCTGCGGTTCTCCGGATCGATGAGTGTATTAAAATTATCTCTGTCATAGATAATTGCGTTGTTAAAATAATCCCGCTCTCTTTTACTCGTTCCGTCAGTAAAAAGGACATCAAAGTAGTATTTGACCGGTTTTTTATCATTGAATTTTATCTGTTTGTAGAATAAATTTGTCCCTTTTACCCTTGTCATTTTCTGAGTTGACGAAAAGTTGTTAAAAGTTCCAGACAATACAACTCCGGCAATCTCCCTATCTGTTTCGGAATAGTAAAGAAATGTCGCCTGATTGTTTATTATTTCCGGAAATACCGATTTTGAGTCCCTCCACTCCTGTAAAATTGCGTTGATTTTATCTTTTGGCGCATTTTTTACATTCCCACAGAGGGAGATGATGTCCTGTGGCAACTTCGCTGCTGCTGTTATGTGAATGAGAATAGTTACAAAAATAATAAATATAATCTTTTTCATTTTAATTTGCCTCCGGTACAGGGAATTGTATATCGTTAATTATCAAAAGTAAAGGGCATCTCTAATAACCTCATTTGGTTTCATACTCGTTCTTTTTCTCATATACTTCGTCGCTGAAATTCCCACATAAACAGATTATGCTGTGGTTTCAGCTTCTCGTCTATGAGAAA
>JBFZEO010000160.1:0-3011 GCA_041306845.1 Spirochaetota bacterium | reverse complement strand
GTTAAATAAAGATATAGACGATTGTGAGTTGAGGAAGAGTATTGAGGATGAGTTTCTTCTTACTGCGGACAAGATAAGGGATTATTATAAAAAAGTTACACGGAACGAGTTAACTCTTAAGTCGTTTGAACATAAGTTTTTTAACTCTGTAGATGAGATAAAACAGTATGGTAATGAGATTGCCAAAGGTGTTTTCCTTGTAAAGAATGCTAAAGATAAACTTGTAAAGGCAAACTTGCGTCTTGTTGTATCTATTGCAAAGAAATATACCAACCGCGGACTTCTGTTTTTTGACCTGATACAGGAAGGTAATATAGGTCTTATAAAAGCAGTTGATAAGTTTGAATATAAGAAAGGTTATAAGTTCTCTACTTATGCAACTTGGTGGATCAGACAGGCGATTACACGTTCGATAAGCGATCAGGCCCGTACAATAAGGGTTCCGGTGCATATGATTGAGCAGATTAACAAGGTTCACAGAGAGACAAGAAAACTCATGCAGACACTTGGAAGGGAACCCAATACCGATGAAATCGCAGATTCACTCGGCTGGCCGATATCACGAGTTAAGTCTGTACGTAATGTGGCAAGGGAGCCTGTCAGTCTTGAGACTCCTATCGGAGAGGAAGATGACAGCTCATTAGGTGAGTTTATAGAGGACAAGGGATTTGAAAATCCGATGGACTTTGTAATAAATAGAGACTTTAAAGACATTTTTAGAAAATTGATTAAAAATCTTCCGCTTAAAGAGCAGAATGTTCTGCATATGAGGTACGGTTTTGAGGATGGATGTTCGTCTACCCTTGAGCAGGTAGGAAACTCATTCAACGTAACCAGAGAGAGAATCAGGCAGATAGAGTCAAAAGCTAAGTCTAAGTTGAGGAATTCAAAGAATAAAAAAATCTTGGAAGATTTTTTAGATAATATTTAGGAGTTTATTGTATGGTAGCTAAAGAAACTTATGATAATTTATTAGCTTATCAGGAGATACTTACGGAGAAATTTAAGCTCGAAGAGCAGATTGAAGATCTCCCTAAAATCATATCTTCTAAGATGGAAGTTCTTAACAGGGTTAAAAGATCGTACCTTGTTAAACATAAACAGTTTAAAGATCTTGAAAGTAATCTGACGAGTTGTGAAAAAAGGCTTGTTGAATTGAAAGTTGAGTATCAGGATAATGAGGAAAAACTCAAACAGGTTAAGAGTCAGAGAGAATATGAGGCGATTGATAAGACTTTAAAAAGTAATACCGAGAGACAGGATGAGATCAATCTGCAGATTATGCAGGATAAGAGAATGATCGATGATCTGAGATCGGCTATTGATGATTTTGAGCTTAATATCAAACAGCAGGAAGAGGATATCGTAAAAGAACAGGATAGAGTAAATGCCGAACTTGTGAAGTTCAAGAAGGAACTTGATGAGCTTAAAGGTAAAGAGTCTTCTGTTATCGACGGACTCGATGATGAGTTTAGATTAAAGTTTGAGAAAATTGTTAAAAATAAAGACGGTAAGGGAATTGTTGCTGTTACAAGAGGATTCTGCAGCGGCTGCTTCCTGGTATTACCTACAGAGTATGTTAACAGAGTCAGAAAAAATGATGATATCTATTTCTGCCCTAATTGTTCGAGAGCTCTGTACTACGATGAGTCTCCTGAGTCAATCTTTACTCTTGAAGAGCAGGGTCTTGATGACAGTGAATTCTTTGATGAAGAGGTTTAATGAGATCTTTGTACAGGGAAATACTTAAAGCCTTAAAAGATAATGCTGATATTGATTCGATCTGCAGGACTACCGGTATCGGTAGATCCGGGATCGATTCTTTTTTTAAGTATCTTGATGACGGCAAAATCGCATCCGGGTTCAAGCTGGAGACATCAGTGAAATCGGAAGGATCTTATTCTATAAACATCGACGGCGGGTCCCGCGGCAATCCAGGTCATGCCGGCTGTGGAATAGTGATTAAGTCCCCGGATGGTAAATGCACCGGTTATTACTATTATCTTGGAACAGAGACAAATAATTATGCTGAATATACGGCGTTGATTAAAGCACTTGAGCTTGCCATTCAACAGGGAATAAACGAAGTAAATGTCTACTCGGACAGTGAACTTATGTGTAATCAGATAAAGGGGCTTTATAAAGTAAAGAGTCCAAATCTCAAAGATCTCTATGAAAAGTCGGTTTCCCTCATAAAAGGGATAGAAAAATTCACAATCAGTCATGTTTATAGAGAGTTCAATAAAGATGCAGATATGCTTGCCAATAAGGCTATGGATCTAAAAAATAATGGAAAGATAGAGCTTTCAGTCGCCCGCTAAAACGGGAGGAAAGTCCGGGCTCCGCAGGGCATGACGCCGGATAACGTCCGGACTTATGGATCGTCACTGGCGATTGTAGGATGGAAAGTGCAACAGAAAGGATACCGCCTTGTAATAAATGGCTATGCCTATTTATTACCGGGTAAGGGTGAAATGGCGAGGTAAGAGCTCACCGCATCGATGGTAACACCGATGGCAATGTAAACCCCGTCAGGAGCAATGCCGTGTAGAAGACTAACGCCCTTAATAATGTCTTCGGGTAGGCAGCTTAATATCACCGGGCAACCGGTAATATAGATTGATGACTGATTTAAACAAAACCCGGCTTATATGCTCTATTTTTCCATTATTTTGTAGATGATTTAACTTTCTGATATTTTCTAAAAATCTCATACCCTGTTTTAGTTTGTAAAAATATATCCTATGGTAAAAATTTACAATTTGTCTAAAGCTGCCTTTTTTTACTTCATAGCTTTTTTATTTCCGGTACAAATCTTTTTACTGATCCTAAAAAAAGTTGGAAAATAATTAATATTTGTACTATGATAATTATTTAAGCAGGTTTATTATAAAGGGCATCTCTAATAACCTCATTTGGTTTCATACTCGTTCTTTTTCTCATATACTTCGTCGCTGAAATTCCCACATAAACAAATTATGCTGTGGTTTCAGCTTCTCGTCTATGAGAAA
>JBFZEO010000158.1:0-2528 GCA_041306845.1 Spirochaetota bacterium | reverse complement strand
AAAACTAACAGATATAATCTCCAAAAATAAAAATGTCTGGGTTGATGTTATGATGAAAGAGGAACTCGGCATAATTGAGAGTGATGAATCTCCTTTGAAAAATGCTCTTGTGACGTTTTTCTCATTTTGCTTTTTCGGGTTCATACCGCTTATCATATTTATAATGTCGCTCTTCATAGTGAATATACCGAATCCGTTTATGATAGCTTGTGTTCTGACCGGAGTTACTCTATTCCTCCTCGGAGCGCTTAAAGTCAAGATAACCGGACAAAACTGGTTTATTGCCGGGCTTGAGACATTTGTTGTCGGAGGAGTTGCGGCTCTCAGTGCTTATGGTGTCGGTCTCCTTTTAGGTGGAATAGTAGGTTAATGCAGTTATCGGAGGTTATATTATGCAGATAAAGATGATTATTACAGATATTGATGACACACTTGTCGATGACGATCTGCAGGTTTCCGAGAGGACAATCGAGGTTGTTAGGATGGCTCAGGAGATGGGAGTCTACTTCGTTCTCGCATCGGGCAGACCAACTGAAGCGATCTATGATGTTGCTGCAAAGATGCAGCTTGACAGGAATAAAAGTTTTATTGTTTCGTACAACGGAGCAGTAATTATCGATCTCAAAGATGACAGTGTTATCTATGAGAATAAATTACCGATGGAAACTGCGCTGTCTCTCCTCAAAATCAGCAGGGAAGAGGGCGTTTTCTTTCACACATATCAGGATGGAGTTATATTAACAGAGCAGGATAACGAGTACACGGATATCGAAGGTGATATAACAGGACTCAGGATAAAAACGGTTAATTCCATTCCGACACACCTCAAAGGGGATGTTGTCAAGGTGCTGATGCTTGAGGAACCAGATAAACTCAAGGCCGCCGAAAAGAGGATCAAAGAGCGGCTCGGCGACAGCCTGAGTGTTTACATATCGAAACCGTACTTTCTGGAGTTTATGAACCGCGGGATCGATAAGGGAGCTGCTCTCAACCGTCTGACTGAGTATGTCGGCATAGGGCGTGAGAATGTGATGGCTGTCGGCGACAGTTATAACGACCTGGCGATGATAGTTAACGCAGGGATCGGAGTCGCTGTGTCAAACGCCAAACCCGATGTTATAAGGATAGCTGATTATGTTACTCTCTGTAATAATACTGACGGAGTAGCCGATGTTATAGAAAAGTTTGTTCTATCAAAGGATATCACGCTTTTTGTATAGATCATCCTGTCTGATAACTCGAGGTTGTTTGACATCGTTTTTATGTTTTTGTATAATGTGATACTTTTTTGATGATTTTTACGGGTCTGTGTAGTTAGAACAGATTCGGTTGTATTTAAAAAAATAGAGGGAACCGATGACTGATGTTGTGGTTGTCTTACCGGGAGTTGTGTCATGAGAAGAGAAATTGTGCCGGCCGGAGCAGAGGCTCTATCGTATGAGATAAGGGAGATTGTGGTAGTTGCCGAGTCTCTTGCTAAGTTTGGTCTTGAACTTACCTATGAGAACATCGGAGATCCTGTCGCCAAAGGCGAGAAGATTGCCCCATGGATAAAAAATATAATTAAGGAACTCGCCGACGATGATCTGAGTTATGCTTATTGCAATACTCAGGGGGTTATCGCCACGAGGGAGTTTCTGGCGGAGAGAACTAACAGAGTCGGCGGTGCTAAGATCACTCCTAACGATATCTATTTCTTTAACGGACTTGGCGATGCGATAGCTAAGATTTTCGGGTTTTTAAAGAGGGAGGCGCGGGTAATCGGTCCGACGCCGGCTTACTCCACCCATTCATCGGCAGAGGCAGCCCATTCCGGCTACGAACACCTCACCTACAAACTCAACCCCGACAACAGCTGGGAGCCCGACGTAGAGGAGATCTACAACAAGGCAAAGTACAACGACTCCATAACAGGGATCTTGACTATAAATCCGCACAATCCGACCGGCTCGACTATATCGAGAGCCAACATGAGACGGATATGCGAGATTGCCGAGGAACTGAAACTCTTTGTGATATGCGATGAAACATATACCGAGCTTGTTTTTGATGATAAAAACAAAACTAAACTCAGTGAGGTTATCGGTAATGCCTGCGGGATAAGTCTCCGCGGGATAAGCAAGGAGGTGCCGTGGCCCGGATCGAGATGCGGATGGATAGAGGTTTATAACAGGGACAAAGACCCGGAGTTTTCAAAATACGTTGAGACCATTCTCAAGGCGAAGCGGCTCGAAGTCTGCTCGACAACTCTACCTCAGCTTGCTATCCCTAAGATACTCGGCAACAGTTCCTACATGGACAATGTCAGGATGCGGACTGAGATCTACAAACAGAGGGCACTTGAGGCGAAGGAGATTTTCGGAAATACGCCGGGGATCAAGTTTATCGAACCTAAGGGTGCTTTTTATATGACTGTACTTTTTGAGGACGGAGTGCTCCGCGATGACCAGACTCTGCCGATTGCGAATGATAAAGTGCGTGAGAGGATAGAAAAACTCTGTACAGAACGGTTTAGTCATGACAAGAGA
>JBFZEO010000154.1:0-7619 GCA_041306845.1 Spirochaetota bacterium | reverse complement strand
GGAGGATACGCCGGAGCTGTCGAGCGGGACAGATGGCGGCTGAATAAACTGAAGGAACGGGTGAGGAGCATTGCTCTCGGCGGGACAGCGATAGGAACCTGTTATGCCGCATCTCAGGACTATATTTATCAGGCGGAGAAGGAGCTGCGGAGGATAACCGGTCTCCCGTTATGCCGCAGTCAGAACCTTGTTGACGAGATATCCAACACCGATAAATATGGGGAACTTGCCGGAGGATATGAACTTATCGCAGGTAATCTCTTCAAAATTGCAGGTGATCTTATCATCTACACGTCGTCTATGACCGGTGAAATGAGTCATCCGAATCTGCAGTGGGGATCGACAATTATGGCAGCTAAGACCAACCCGGTTATCCTTGAGATGGTGCGCGGTGCTGCTGTGAACGTGCGCGGTGAGTGTTTTAAGATCAGGTCTTATTGTGAGAATGGGCAGCTCCAGTTGAATCCGTATCTGCCGTTTGTGATGGAGAGTTTTTTTAATATTCATCTGAGTCTGAAAAAATCAATAACTGTTTTTATCGATAAATTTTTAAAACTTGTTACGGTAAACGAGGATCGGATAAAGAAGAATCTTATATCCGGAAAGAGTCTTGTAAACGCTCTGATACAATACTTTGACTACGATGTGGTGAAGAGGATCTATTCCACCGCAGCGGAACAGAAAGCTGAGGATATGGAACACCTTGTGAAAATAATATCGGGAATCACCGGAGTTTCACTTGAAAGGGCGGAACGGATAATGACTCCGTTTTATCTCACCGGAAGCATCCGTAATTGGAGTGAGAGTGACGGTTAATTTGTAAATTTCACCCATACGGGTAAAATTTACAAATGAGTTTTAATTACAGGAAATGGAGAAATAATAATGCATAACACTCCGATCGCCGAGCAGTTGAGGATCGTGATTTGCGGTCTGCGTAACGCCGGCAAATCAACTTTGATGAATAATCTTTTTGAAAAGGAAATCTCTATAGTTTCCTCCGAACCGGGCACAACTACCGATCCGGTTGTCAGGTCGATCGAGATGGGCAAACTCGGTCCGGTAGCTGTAGTTGACACTGCCGGTTTTGATGATGAGGGCGAACTCGGTAGATTGCGTGTCAGGAAAACTGAGGGCAATCTGGCTATCGGCGATATCCTCCTTTTTGTGACGCGGGGAGACTTGCCGCCGTCGGAGAGGGAGATCGCATTCTTAAAGGAGAATGGATATAAAGGGAAGATAATAGTTGCGCTTACCTGCGTAGACCTCGTGCCTGATAAACAAAAAATGGAGCTCTTATCTGAGGTGGATTACATTCCCGTGAACAACAAGACCGGCGAGGGGATAAAGCAGTTGAAGGAGCGGCTTATCGCCATCGGACTGACGGCAAGCGGAGAGATAACGCCGGTTGAGGGACTTGTCCGGGAGAATGAACTGATAATCCTTGTTGCACCGATCGATCTTGCCGCTCCGAAGGGGAGACTGATACTTCCGCAGGTGGAGACTATCAGAGATCTGCTCGATAAGGATTGTCAGGTTATGATCGTGAAGGAGCGCGAGTTAAAAAGCGCATATGATAATTTAAAGAATAAGCCTGCGATGGTGATCTGTGACAGTCAGGTTTTTTCTAAGGTTGCGGCAGATATCGACGATGATGTTCCGCTTACCTCATTCTCCATACTCTTTGCCCGTAAGAAAGGGGATCTCAGCTTTTATGTGGAGAGTTTGAGGCGGGTTATCGATGAACGTATGAGCGGACGTGTGCTTGTTCTGGAGTCGTGCAGTCATCACAGGCAGGCGGACGACATCGGAACAGTTAAAATCCCGAGGTTATACAGACAGCTTGTTGCACCGGATGCGGTTTTTGAATCGTCGCGCGAGATACCTCACGATGTCGGCAGTTATTCGCTTGTTATAAATTGTGCCGGCTGCATGGTTTCGCGGAATGAGATGGTTTCGCGGATAGGGATTTTTAGGTCTCACGGGATACCGGTGATTAATTACGGTTTATTTCTGGCTCATGTGAATGGGCTGCTCCCCCGTGCGCTTGAGATGTTTCCCCGCGAGTTTGAAATTTATAACAGATAGACTGTGATTGCTAAATTTGTAAATTTTAATCAGATGGGTAAAATTTACAAATTTAAATATAATGCGGATTTTTTCTAAAAATTTATAAAAATTAATTTTCGTGTTGAATTTTTTAAAAAAACAATTTATTATGAAAAACATGAAAAAGATAATAACAGGTGTATTTTTATTTTTAGTTATAGTTATCCATTCTCAGACAGACAGTAAATCCGGAGTGCTTAGCGACAAGAGTATAGATGCTATGCGGATCATGAGGAGTGTTCTGCAGCAGCAGAACAATTTCACTGAACAGGAAAAGTACGATGCGGAGATTCTCAAGAAGATATCTGTTTCGGATATTTCAAGTATAGAAAAAAATGTTTCAACAATCATAAACGATATTTTATTTAACAAGATCTATAAAACGACTTATAATTCTGTGCTGTGTTTTGATATCCTCGTAAATAAAATAACCAATCCGGAGTATTTTTTTGAAGCTGCTTACACTGCGGCGGCTTACAGACTCCTTTCCAATGAAAAAACAGTTTCTATTATACTTTCCGGTCTGTCAAAATACCTACTCTCAAATCCATCGGAGGTTTTCAGAGTTTATTATGTTGTTAAACCGGAAATTGATATGTATATCGTTGATTTGAGTAAAAACGGAACTAACGATGTTATCGTAAATCTTGTTGCCTTTCTCAGGACTTATATAAACGGAGTTAAAAACAAAGGTCTCAAAGATGATCATCATTATGAGGTCGTTGAGGCATTTACCAAGATGGGGTTCGATAAAAAAACTTCGAGTTTCGATAATTTCGCCGGTGTTTCCGATCTCAAGAAAGAGTTTCTGTCCTTTCATTCCGAAAAGATAAATACTCAGGATAAAAAGTAGTTTTTCACCATTCACAGATAGTTTATAAAAATCTTTTAGAAGTGACTCTTTACATATTTACTATTATATTGTAACAATATGTAAAAGTAATCTCTTTTGTTTATACATTTTTTATGCAAGGATTTTCAATGAAAATAGCTTTAGTAGGTTTTGGCAAGATGGGACAGAGGATAAAACATATACTTGCCGAGAAAAATATAGAACCAGTTGCAATTATAGATCCGTATTCAGCCGGCGCAACATCAAAAACTCTTGATTATAAATCGTTGAATGGTGCGGATGTTGTTATCGATTTTTCCTCTCCCGCCGGCGTGATGGATAACATAAACTTTTATAATGAAGTCTCTGTGAATGTTGTTATGGGAACTACAGGATGGTACGATAGAATTGAGGATGTTAAAAGGTTGATCGGTGACAGGATAGGGTTTATCTGGTCGGGTAACTTTTCGCTCGGTGTGAACATCTTTTTTAAGATAGTCGAAGAGGCAGCTGCCGTTTTGTCCGGGTACAAGGATTACGATGTGCTTATGCATGAGTTTCATCATAAGGAAAAAATAGATTCTCCATCGGGAACAGCTCTTATGATAGCCGAACTTGTTAAAAAGAGTTTTAAAGATAGAGAAAGCGTTGTAACAGAGATGCTTGACCGCAAACGTGATGACTCGGAGATCCATCTAAGTTCTACGAGGGGCGGCTACATTCCCGGAACACATCTTGTGATGTTTGATTCTCCATGCGACACCATAGAGTTGAAGCACACAGCCCGCAACCGTGACGGATTTGCCTATGGAGCTGTTGCGGCAGCCCAGTGGATCGCCGGTAAAAAAGGTTTTTTTAGTGTGAATGATATGTTTTCTAAAATTTAGGATAGTAAATCCGTTGTTAATATAAGTTGAGGTGTTTATGATAAAAAGAGGTTTATATACTGCAATAGTTACTCCATTCAAAAAAGACGGAAGTTTTGACGAAACTGCGTTCAGAAAAATGATCGATGAGCAGGTTAAAGCCGGAGTTGCCGGAATCGTACCTTGCGGATCGACAGGAGAATCTCCGACTCTCACATATGAGGAGCACGACAGGGTCATAAGAGTCGCAGTTGAGCAGTCTGCCGGAAAGTGTGAGGTTATGGCTGGTACCGGGTCGAATTCCACAGCAGAGGCGATTGCCATGACGCGTCATGCTGCCGAGGTCGGAGCGACATGTTCACTCCAGATCGTACCTTATTATAATAAACCTACGCCTAAGGGACAATATCTGCATTTTAAGGCAATCGCCGAGTCAACAGATCTGCCGATAATTGTTTACAATATAATTGGAAGAACCGGTATCAACATGACGACCGATACACTTGTTAAACTTGCCGATATAAAAAATATTGTCGGAGTCAAGGAGTCTTCCGGAAATATTAATCAGGTGATGGAAGTTATAAGAGATACTCCGGATGACTTTATTGTTCTTTCCGGCGATGATGCTCTTACGCTCCCTTTTATGGCTCTCGGCGGCGACGGTGTTATCTCTGTTGCTGCGAATGCGTTCCCGGATAGAATGGTGAAATATGTTGACATGGGACTAAAAGGTGACTTTGCATCTATGCGTAAGGAACATTTTGCGCTTCTTGATCTGTTTACAAGACTTTTTTGCGAAACAAATCCCATTCCTATCAAAACGATGCTGGCAATGATGGGCAAGATAGAAAATGTTTTCAGACTACCTCTTTGCGAGGGGAATGAGAACACTGTTAAAATAATCGGGGAACTTATAAACAAATACGCCGGAAGGTAATTTTTTATGAACAGACTGACAGTAAAGGTTGCTATACTCTACCTATTTCTCGCGGTGATAAATATTTCATTCTTTACTATCATGATTTTTGAAAATCAGATGGAATTGATAGCTGAAAATACCGGATATAAGGCGAATGAACTCTCCGGTAAAATAATTAATACCATTCTTAAAGAATCGGGCGACAGCCTGAGAAATAATGATTTTAAAACTGTATCGGAAAGTTTGAAAGGGATGATCGATAATTTTACTGTTTTTGACGAATCCGGAACGGTGATCTATAAGACAGATCCTGCATTTGAAATCAACAAAGAGAATATGTCATATGGGTTGAAATCCATATCAAATAAAGAATTTCTCGGAGGTCAGTATTTTACAAGTATAGACCGCAAAAATTACATGGTTTCACTGTATTATCCGATTGTTACACAGGGAGAGAAAGATAAAGTAATCCTGATCTCTTTTGTTATTAAAAGTATAAATGCTTCACTCAAAAATATTTATACTCAGATCGGTCTTATGATTATTTTGTTGACTGTTTTTCATATAGCTTTTGGATTTATCCTGAACATGATTATCGTCAAGCCTGTAATGAGACTTCGTAAATCATCTATGGAGATAGCTTCCGGTAATTACTCCACCAGAGTTAAGATCGGCGGCCGGGATGAACTTGCTCTGCTTGGGGAAACTTTTAATAACATGGCTGGATATGTTGAAAAGACTATCAAACAGTTAAAAGATCAGAACGATGTTATGAAAATGGAGCTGGATGTTGCCGGTGATGTTCAAAGCGGAATCTATCCCAACATTGATGCTAACGATTCGTTTAAAGTGGCTATTTATCATAATCCTCTTGAGGTTGTAAGTGGAGACTTTCATGATGTTATTAAACTTGGTGACAATAAGACAGGCGTTTTGATAGCCGATGTTTCCGGTCATGGTGTACCGGCGGCACTTATAACCATGAGGATAAAAGATGTTTTTAAACGCTTGGCGCCTGCGAGCAGATCTCCTAAAGAGCTTCTTAAACGTCTGAATAATGAATTTGGTGACTTGATGGAGCGTTTTTCATGTTTCTTTACTGCTTTTTATCTTGTTTTTGATGATAAAAGTCTTGTTTATTCCAATGCCGGTCATTGCCGTATGTATCTTTTGAGAAAAAACACTGGAAAATTAGAGGAGCTGGGCGGCGACGGATTTATTGTCGGAGTCTCAACTGAGATGGGTTCGTTATATGAGGATCGTAAGGCGGAAATTTACAGTGGCGACAGAATAATCCTATTCACAGATGGAATCATAGAGGCTAAGAACAGCAAGAACGAGCAGTACGAATCAAAAAGACTTGTGGACACGATCTTGCAATATGCGTCATCCGGTGTAAATGAACTGCTTGATGGGGTAAAATCCGATCTTGAACAGTTTAGAGGGGATGCAGAACAGAGAGATGACGAAACACTAATGATTGTTGAGATAAATTAGGAGCATCCTGTGAAAACTTCAAAAAAGATTTCAAAAAGAGGTTTCTTTTTATCGGGTTTTGTTTTGTTGACTACGGTGTTCGTCGTTTTTACGGTTTTTACAAACCGCTCTGTTATAAGAATAAGACTCAATGAACTAAATCAATACTTAAATTCTGTCAATCGTGAAAACTCCGGAGCAGAGTATCTCCATATGGTAGCTAAATTCAAGCTCTCAAGAGATCTGTATAATAAAAAAATAGATGATGTTTTATTTAGCATGCGTGAGATGGATATCAGTAATCTTTTTTTTATGCAGGTTAATCCGCAAAAACCTCTCCTTAAGACGGATGTTTTTGTTCTTGGGATAATAAATACATTCCGCGAAATAACAGGTAAAAATAAACTCGATATTACCGGATATGACACTAAAATAACAGCACTCGACAGGGCGTATTATTATGAAGTCACATCTCAGTACAAAAAAGCACTTGATCTATATGCGGCCGGTTTCTCCGGCGGCGGTGCGGCGAATGAGGTTATAGAACTGCATCGAGGTTATTGTTATGCCGTCATCGGGGATAATGAGAATGCGGAAAAGTGCTTTTATAATGTTATAAATAAATATGATAATGAAAACGCCTCGATAACGGCTGTTTTACTCCTGAAAATGCTGAAAGATATCAAGAAAGAGCGTGATTATGTGATAAAAACTGAGACTGATAGGGTTGAATTATCCGAAAAACTAGTTAATCTTGTTTCTTACAAGGAAGCTCTTGAAATACTTGACTCGAGCGGGATAGACAGTCTTAGGGTAAGATATCTCAGAGCCAGATGTTTTGAAGAGTCGGGGGAAAGGCTTGAGGCCGTTAAGTTGTATCAGCAGATAATCGATCTTGACTCAGAGTCGGAATATGCGATTCTGGCGAACAGGAGGATTTTGATTAATGGATCTTCTGTTAAGGAGTTACGCGGTTTGAAAGATGTTGCGTTCAACAATAACAGACTTTTGAAAGATAGTGAATTTGAGAAGTTGATGCGGAGGTCAAAGATCACAGGAGATGATGACTATCCTACCGATGGTGCCGCTGCCGAGGTTACCGCAGTCATCGATGAAATGGTTGCTGCATCTAAAGATAAGGCGGATGATCCCGAAGGTGAAATGTCGGTACTCTCCGATAATGATATGATAAAAAACATAATAAAAGACGGGGAAAAAGAGAACTCATCGTATACCATAGAGTATAAAGATCCGGCAGGACGGGTTTTTAAGATCGAAAAATATGATGGGAAGGGGGTCTTGACCGGATTTTATATCTATAGGTACAACAAAAAAGGCGTGAGAGTAAAAATAGATGCTTATGATAAAAACGGGAAGATTCTTTCATATTATTGATTTTTGTTTCTTAATGCAGAAT
>JBFZEO010000146.1:0-2921 GCA_041306845.1 Spirochaetota bacterium | reverse complement strand
GGCTTACTCCTCAGTCGGTCAATATGTTCGGCGGATTTAAGGTGCAGGGCAAAGACTTCGATACAGCAAAGGCGATTGTTGAGGACGCTCTCCTCCTTGAGAGTCTCGGCGTTTTCGCCATTGTTTTAGAATGTGTTCCGGAGAAATTATCCGAACTTATTACAAAAAAACTCTCCATTCCAACCATCGGGATCGGCAGCGGCAGCGTGACTGACGGACAGGTGCTTGTAATCAACGACATACTCGGACTGCAGTCCGGTGTCGCGCCCAAGTTTGTCAAGAGGTACGCCGATGTTGCCGAGGTTGTTGAGAATGGGATAAAGAGCTACATCGATGAGGTGACCTCCGGTACATTCCCCGCAAAAGAGCACACATTCTCAATTGACGAAAACATAGTATCAAAGATAGAAAAATCTATCTCAGAAATAAAATTAGGATTTTAAAGAAAATGCAGATAATAAAAACCATAAATGAAATGAGGGCGATAACAAAGAGACTGGGAGCAGACGGAAAAAGCATCGGACTCGTACCGACGATGGGAGCGCTGCATGCCGGACACAAATCGCTTATCGACAGATCGGTCTCCGAAAATGACGCAACAATAGTTTCTGTATTTGTAAATCCGATCCAGTTCGGACCGAATGAGGATTTTGAGAAATATCCGAGAACTCTCGATGCTGACGCAGAAATCGCCTCTGACAGCAGAGCAGATTATATATTCGCCCCGTCGGCAGCGGAGATGTACCCGCAAAAGAATCTGGCTTATGTCGACATAACCGACCTGCAGGACAATCTTTGCGGCGCTAAACGTCCCGGACATTTTAGGGGAGTCTGCACTGTCGTATCAAAACTTTTTAACATTTGCTCCCCGAACAAGGCATATTTCGGCAAGAAAGATATACAGCAGCTCTACATTATTAAGCAGATGACCTCGGATCTTAACTTCAGTACAGAGGTTGTCCCATGTGAGATAATGCGTGATAAAGACGGACTTGCGTTGAGTTCGAGGAATGTTTATCTTTCTCCTGATGAGAGAAAGAGCGCCCTCGTTTTATCTCTGTCGATCAAAAAAGCATATTCAGCAATATCAGACGGTGAAACGTCTTCACAAATCGTGATAAATATGATAAAAGGCATGATTGCCGGAGTTGAGAATGCAAAAATTGATTATGTGAGCATCGTAACTCCGCAGTTTAAAGATACAGACACCATTGACGATGGGAACATCCTGGCGCTTGCTGTCTATATCGGAAAAACAAGGCTTATCGACAACTATATCATCGGAGAGACGTTATGCTTTTAGAAATGATGAAATCAAAAATTCACAGGGCGACCGTAACACAGGCGGAGCTCGACTATGTGGGAAGTATAACCATTGACGAAAACCTCATGGATAAAGTCAATCTGCTGGAGAACGAAAAAGTTCAGGTTCTCAACGTAAACAACGGAAGCAGATTTGAAACATATGTAATCAAAGGGGAACGGGGTTCCGGCGTTATATGCCTCAACGGTCCGGCGGCGCGGCTCGGATTGAAGGGCGATATCGTTGTTATCATATCTTACGCTCAGATGGATGAAGAGGAAGCGAGATTCCACAAACCAAAAGTTGTCTATGTTGATAAAAACAACAAACCGATAGAATAGATATCTCCCTATAACAATAGTCAAATTGTCAATTTTTCATAGAGATTTTCATTAATTAAAAGTATTTTTTTGACAATTGTCATTATTTTTGATATTTTTTGAACAAATTAAAACTTAAAAATAAAAGGATGTAATCATGGCAGTATCATACAAAGACTTAGGGCTTGTTAATACTAAAGAGCTTTTTAAAAAAGCTTACGAAGGTAAATATGCTATACCTGCATATAACTTCAATAATATGGAACAGATGCAGGCGATTGTTCAGGCTTGTGTTGAGACTAAATCACCGGTAATTCTTCAGGTTTCTTCCGGTGCAAGAAAATATGCTAACGCTACACTCTTGAGATATATGGCTCAGGGCGCTGTTGCTTATGCTAAAGAATTGGGATGTGAAATTCCTATCGTTTTACACCTCGACCACGGTGATACTTTTGAATTATGTAAAGATTGTATCGATTCAGGATTCTCGTCTGTAATGATAGACGGATCTCACCATTCTTACGAAGAAAACGTTGCTCTTACTAAAAAAGTAGTTGAGTATGCTCACGCTCACGGCGTTACCGTTGAGGGAGAATTGGGTGTGCTTGCCGGAGTTGAAGATGACGTTGTTGCTGAACATTCAAGCTACACAAAACCGGAAGAGGTTGCCGACTTTGTAAAAAGAACAGGCGTTGACTCACTTGCTATCTCTATCGGAACTTCACACGGAGCTACAAAATTCAAACCTGCTCAATGTACAAGAACCGCTGACGGGGTTTTAATACCACCTCCATTAAGATTTGATATACTTGCAGAGATCGAAAAGAAAATCCCTGGATTTCCTATCGTTCTTCACGGCTCATCTTCCGTTCCAGTTGATAAGGTAAAAATCATCAACCAGTACGGCGGTAAAATGGATGACGCCGTTGGTATCCCTGAAGAGCAGTTAAGAAAAGCGGCTTCCTCCGCAGTTTGTAAAATAAACATCGACTCTGACGGAAGACTCGCTATGACAGCTGCAATCAGAGAAGTTTTTGCTACTAAACCGGGTGAATTTGACCCGAGAAAATACCTCGGACCAGCAAGAGACTCTTTAAAAGATCTTTACAAACACAAAAACATAAACGTTCTGGGATCAGCTAACCACGCATAATTAGATACCTAAAGCGAACAGGAGGAGATCTTCACCGATCTCCTCCATTTATTTTTAACATACGGAGTTACAACTTAAGATGCAGAATTTACTCGCCATTGAGAATGTGTCCCTGACAAAAAACGGAGTACCCATTCTAAAGAAC
>JBFZEO010000143.1:0-3322 GCA_041306845.1 Spirochaetota bacterium | reverse complement strand
GACAAACTCGATATGATACTTGTGATCGGTCTGCTCACCCCCATTGCTATAAAAAAACTTGCAATTACAGCGGTTATAAGGATAACAACGGCAAGGATAACACTTATCCACAAAGCCTTTGTCGATCCGGCAAGAAGTTCCTTCTCATTTACAGTCGCACAAACTATCCATCCGCTCTCCGGGATCAAACTTGAGTCCAGATATTTCCAGGTACCTTTGTAATTATTTCTTTGAAAATAATCCTTTTTTTCGACCGCTGTCATCCTGAAATCATCCGGATTTTTACCGTCAAGAACTATCGATTTGTCTTTAGGGTGGAATATTATCTGACCTTTAGTATCTATGATGTAGACATAGCCGGACTCCCCGACCTTGATATTCTGAAAACTATCTGTAGAAAATTTCTCCCAGTCAACAGAAAAAAGCACTAATCCTATAGGTTTACCATACTCATTTTTTATCGGACACGTGATAGAGAATATGTATGAATTCGAACTTATCGCTTTGATAACTGTATTATCGATAAACGGCTCATCTTCAAAACGGTGCGCCCAGAAGTTGTATCCGGTAAGGGCTGTCCCCTCAAGGGCGCCCTTGACATCAGCCAAAACTTTCCCTTCATTTATATCGAGAATCAATATGTTCTGGAACTCACCATATATCTCAGACTGGAGTTTAAGGTAATCAATCACTATCTGTTTATCACCAGAATCCCGCTTTGCAACATAATTTATAACCCGCTGAGTCGTTGCAACAGTTTTTATCTGTTTCGTTTTCTGCTGCAGCCACTCCGAACACAACTTGGCGTTATCATCTGAGATTGTTCCCAGAGACGACCTTGCCGTATCTTTACTTGCCGCAATGTTGAACACTGCAGAAACAACTGTTATCACAGTAGCGATAACAACACCCACAACGAGCGTTGTCAAAAAAAACTTTGACATAAGAGACAATTTAGCCGTTTTCACTTCAAACTCCTTAGAAATACAAATCTATTTATCAATATTCTTGAGAATACCAAAATCCTCATCATTAAGTATTTTGACAACATCAAGAATTATTTTTATTCCATCCTGAGTATTGCTTATCCCGCTTATATAATCCATTTTTATCTTGGCATTTATATACGGGATCCTCGATATCTTATCTTCCGGTATACTAACAACCTCATGTATGCTGTCAACAACAATCCCCAATAACATATTGCTCCCTTCATATTCAAAATCCACAATAATAATACCTGTTTTCTTGTCATATTCTTTGAACGGTATCCCAAATTTTAATCGGAGATCGATTATCGGTATCATCTGACCACGTAAATTTATTATACCCCTTATATACTCAGGAGTCTGAGGAAGCATGGTTATCTCTGTCATCCCCATAAGTTCCTTTACTTTAAGGATATCCATGCAATAAGACTCATTCTCCAGAACAAAACTCAGAAATCTAGCACCACTGAGGTGTTTCCTTTTTGTCATCTCCATAAAGCACTCCTTTTATAAAACTACAAATTATCCATATCTGTGAATTCTTCATCATCTTCAAAAGAGATCTTTTTTGTATTCGATGATTTTGGAGCAGCCTCAATCTTTTTTACTCCAGATTTACTCACAACAGGCGGAACACTCCTTACATGACTGATATCTTTTTCATCATTACTTTTTCCGGAACCTTTTATAAGCTTAAGAAGCTTTTCAACCTGACTCTCAAGTTCCTGAGCCGAGCTTGCCGTCTCTTCCGCATTTGAAGCATTCGCCTGAACAACCTGATCGAACTGAATGATGGCTTTATTAACCTGACCTATCCCCTCATCCTGCTGCTTTGAAGCCGACTCAACTTCCTTATTCATTTCGGAAACTTTCTTTACATTGGAGAGTATCTCATTAAATACATAGGATAATTTGGTTGACATTTCAACGCTCAAACTTATTTTCTTCAACGATTCGTTTATCAGTTTGGCAGTCTCTTTAGTGGACTCGGAACTCCTGTTCGCTAGGTTCTTCACCTCGTCGGCTACAACAGCGAACCCCATTCCAGCCTCACCGGCACGCGCAGCCTCGACCGATGCGTTCAAAGCAAGCATGTTTGTCTGGAATGCTATGTCGTCTATCAAATCAATAATGTTTTTTATCTCATCGGAAGAATCATTAATATCTTTCAATGACTTAAGAAGCTCCTCCATCTGAACATAGCCGTCCTGCGATGCCTGACTCGCTTTTTCAGATAGTATACTCGCCTCTCTGGCATTCTCAAAGTTCTGCTTAACCATAGATGCCAGCTCCTCCATAGCAGCCGAAGTTTCTTCGATGGATGATGCCTGTTCCGTTGCTCCGTTCGCTATCTCCTGTGAAGCAGAACTCAACTGTTTGGCACCGTTATCAAGTACCGCTGAGATTTTTATCATCGGTTTCGATATAGAATTGGCAATTATGAGTCCGATCGATATAAATATCAAGATTATACATGAGATAACTATCAATATGAATGTATAGATGTTGCTTATTATGTATGAACTCGTTTTATTATTAGTGACAGCGTTCTCCAGAGTTATATCTGTAAAATTATTCAGTTTTTCCCTCGTACTGCTAAAACTAACTAAATATTCTCCAAAATACTCTTTATTAACCGCATCATAATCACCCTTTTTTATGGAATCGAGAATGGAGGAGGTAATCTTTGATAAATTATTGAATCCGCTCTCAAATTCCTTAAAACCAGCTTCAAGTCTTGAATCTGTTGCATAAATACTCTTGAACTTATTGTAACGTTCATTGATCTGGGCAAGGTTGGTCGAAATGTCAGAAAAAATACTATCCATTTCCTTCTTTTCAATCTTTTTACCCTTAGCAAGATAATTGGATATCGCAAGATTTGACTGATATGCATCACGATCTGCCTCTACGAGATGCTCAATCCCAAATAAACCATTAACCTGCTCGCTCAATCCTCTTAACATAACAGCTAAAGCAAACTGTAGAATAATATTAATAACTATAATCAATATTATTGACAAAATAATCTTTGATTTAATACCTATTTTTCTCATTTTAAAATCCTCCTCTTACATTTAGTAACGCTCCATTTTCTACTTATCTATAAATTCCTCATCATCCTCAAAAGAAATTTTTTTAGCCGTTTTTTCTTCTTGTTCATCAGAACTATTCAGAAGTTTAGGATTATCAATCTTCTTCTCTTTCTCAATATAAGTTATCCTTCTGATAGGTTTTGCTGTTTTCTTCCCGGACTTGACTTTACCCGATGCCGATTTTTCATCAGACTTTTCATACTCCTCGCCGGTCACTATCAGAAATAGATTTTCAAC
>JBFZEO010000142.1:0-3157 GCA_041306845.1 Spirochaetota bacterium | reverse complement strand
CGCGAATCTTACTCGTCCCGATAATCCCCTGTAAATCGGAGATATAACCATTTATAATTCCGCTTTTTGCATTTAAATATCTCTGATTCATAGATGACAAAGCCTTATCGTAGTTAAATCTATCAACAATGTTATAAATTTTATTTAACCGTACAAACTCAAACGTTCCCATAAATAATCTTTTAAATTCAAAACACACTTTACCGATATATTTCAGCGGATTTTTCAATATTGATTTTAACAGATAATATTTCAAGAATTTAGCAAGCTCCTCATCGCTTTTTAGAAAACTCCTGCTCTTTTTTAAAATGCCAGGGAACTCATTTGACCGGTAAAACATTGGATTAAATTCGTCACTGATAAGGTTCCTGTTCTGATTAAAAAGACTCGCCTTTGAATTATAAAAGTCCATAAAAATTTTAAGCAAATCCTTGTCGTATCTCACAAACTCAGGATTATCATAATCTTTTACCATCTCAATGTTGCAGATATTCATATGGAGAAGGTAGAGATGACTTGAGTTAGTTACGCCATTAGCACTCTTATCCTCAACAACCCACTTCGACACAACACCCCGCAGCACACCATAACTCATTAAAGCGGTAAACAATGCAATACCCATAAAGAGCAGATATCTCTTTTTATCCGCAGACACCATCAGAGCTTTAAAATACAAAATCGAAGCCGATAAGATCACAAAGCCTGATAAGAATAGAAATTTTACCTGAAAATGGATCAGGAACAGGTTAAAAACTATGACTGCCCCAAAAAACGCAAGTTTCCTGAATCTAATTATAAATATGAGAAGTGCAATATCAAGTATCAGCAAAAACTGACTTATCGACTCAGGCCTCAGAGTTAATTCTGACTTTATCCCTTCCATATTAAAAAGTAAAATCAGCAGTATCCCCAAAGACAGCAGATATTTTAAAGCCTCCGATCTTTGTGGAATGGTAATCCGGCCTTTGATGAACATATCCCATACATTCACAAAAACAAAAACCATTAACAGCCCGGAAAAGATCCCCAATAAATACTGAACAACAGCAACAGCCGTTAAACACTTAAAAGTCGAAATTATCAGCAGTATAAGGAACGGATAAGGGAAACTCCGCCTGTTCAATTCAAATGTCCCGTTCTCTATGAACTTAAAAGCCGGATTATGATAACCGTCTGGCAGATCCATCGGCAAAACACTAAAAAATAATCTGTAAACAAAAGCGGCTACCGAGGCAACGATAAGAAAAATCATAAATCGTCTAAAAGTAAAATCTTGCGGATTAAAAATAACGGTAATAATGCCGGTTATCAATAAACCGTAAAATCCGATTCCACCTAAAAAGACGATAAGTTTGTTAGTAAATTTAAATGATTCAAAAATATGGATTACACCGGTTGAAAACGATAAAAAAACTGTAATCGCAAGAAAAATCACAGAAGTTATAAATAAAATATTTATCTTTCTTTTACTAAAAAAACACTTCATATTCAACAATCCACTCCAAATAATACTACTTTTACGAATTGATTTGTTTATACCTTAAACCGCCATAAAAGTCAAAGTTATTGACTTTTATAAGCTAAAAGTTTATATCGATAATCATGGAGAATAAAATGTTCAACAAAATCATAAAAATATCATTATTCGTATTTATAATACTGAACCTGATAATTTCCGTCTCATTTCTCGCACTCTCCGTTAATGACAAAGTTATCAATAATGTTTCTCTAAAGATATACTCAAAAATCAAACACGATAACAATCCCGATAATTTTTATAAAGATCCTTTACGGACAGCAAGATGGACAAATTTTACTAAAAATATTTCCAACCTTATCTATAAAACAACCTTTGTGTTAGCGCTCATCACCTCCAGCCTCCTGTTTTTTAGAAGAAAAATAATCAGCGATATAAAAAACTGCAATTTTCGCTTAAACTTTAATCCCTCAAAACTTCTTGATTATAGATTTATAATCATTTTTATACTAAGTGTGCTCTTTCTTGCCGTTAAGCTCAACTCGCCGCTCGAACCGATATTCATGAGTGACGGTTATCAGGACATGGCATTCAAGTTTTTTGACGGAATGGGTCTGACTCATAATAAAGACAGAAATTTTATCTATCCGTTATTTATCCTCGTGACAGCAATCGGCGGTAATTTCAAGATTGTAACCATCGTGCAGCACATCCTCGGAATAATAACCTCAATCCTGATATATCTCACAATAATCAGATTCGGCAAGATAAACAGAACAAACAACAAGATACTCAAAATCGCAGTCTCCATAACTGCGTTTTCGGCATTTATATTATACAACCTCTCCAGCACGCCCTTCTTCTGGGCAAGATATTTCTTCAGGGAGGGGTTTACGCCGGTTTTATATGCATTTCTGGTCTATATGCTTGTCTCTTTCGGGATCTCTTTTGTGAGGAATGAAAAGATTCTCTTAAAAGCAGGTATTATTATCTTTATAAACTACATGATTTTCTCGATACAATCACGATGGGGTTTTAATTTCATATTAATTCCGGTTGTTATCTATGCGATAATTTTTATCAAATACAAAACAGATTTTTCATCAAAATTATTATATTCCGTTTTTATACCATTCATATTCTGTTTTGCACTGCTCTATTTCCCGGAAAAAGCATTAGCATTTACAGATACAACTCCCCGAGTCTTTGGACCGCTTAACTTCCTTTTCAGCAACATGAACGTAATTGCTCCGATGATGCAGGATGATATCGAAAATCCAAATTTTAACAAATACAGCAAAACATTACTGAAAGATTTGATAAGCGATTTAGAGAGTGCAAAAACAGATTCGATGAAGTTCCATGCGATAGGTTACGACTTTAACACACTGATGTGGGGAGAGTCTAAAAAAAGGATCCTTGCATATTTTAATGGAGATATTAAAAAAATTAAGGGTTTCTGCTATAATTACTATGTGCGGTCGGCTGCCGCATATCCGCATCTTTTATTCAAGAAAATTACGGATTCTTTGTCGGACTACTACTCTCCGACAGCACAGCGGATAGGACACAAAAGTGTGATTAGATATAATTTTATATATAAGAACGTGGCAGGCAGGGACATCTCATTCAAATCATCAAACTCGCCGGTGTTAAAAAACTACTTTAAAAATATTCAGG
>JBFZEO010000141.1:0-6441 GCA_041306845.1 Spirochaetota bacterium | reverse complement strand
CCTCAGCCCGTCAAGCGCAAGTGAGTCAGTCAGAGGATTCGCCTTCGTTGATGTGTACGCCCCAAGCAGCTGTGTGAATGTATCCATCCCTGTCGATACAGTTATATCCTCAGCTAAAGAGAGGCTCAACTCCGGATCAAGAACAGCTATATCAGGGATAAAATTATTGTGCCTCAAAGATTTCTTGTAACCATTCCGCCCTATCGAGCTTATTACGGCATTTTTGGTTGCCTCACTCCCTGTTCCTGCCGTTGTCGGGGCTGCGATGAATGGGATTTTTGTCCCGGGATGCTCACTATCTCCCACTCCCTCAAGATATCTGGCCACACTCCCATTAACAGTCAGCATCGCACTAAGCGCCTTTCCGGTATCAATAGCACTCCCGCCGCCGATCGAAACAACGCACTCTATCCCAACAGTACAGTACCTGCCGGCAAGATTATCTATACTTTCAACAGACGGCTCCCCGCTTACAAACTCAACCACATATGAGATCCCGTTATTCTCCAGACTGCTCTGCAGTTTCTCCCAGAATGGTGATTTGGCCGTCGATCTATTTGTAATGAGTAAGATATTATTCCCGAATTTCTTCACAAATTGAGGGATTTCAAGTGCCCTTCCTGCGCCAAAAAAAAGTTCCTTATTAAAAACAAAACTAAAATTCATCATAAAATCCTCCGTCTAAATTTATTTAATAGGGAAAATCATATTGTATTTCACACCGGTTCTGGACTCCTCCATCCATTCGGCGACAGTATCCCGCCACTTCAGATAGTGCGGAGTTTTTTTGTGAGCAGCAGCATCCTCTTCGGTATTATAAGCCTCATAAAGGATAAAAAGTGATCTATTTTCAGCATTCTGGATAACGTCAAACCTGAAATTACCGGACTCCTTAACTGAATTTAAATGATTAATCTTAGTTGCCTCAATAAAATCCTCGATAAACTCACTCTTCACATTAACATAAACCACATTAGTAATCATATCTGCCTCCAATTATCTCAAATACACAGATCCAAACTATCACAACAAAATGGTAAAATCAATTTTTTTCACTTGTTATAATTGTTATAAAATGATAACTATTTTGAGCAAGGACTTGTTAAAGTAATGATAAATTAAACCCACACACAACGACAACAAAAATCCATTCAACACAAAAAAAACAACCTAACTTAACTACAAACAAGGAAAACTGAATGAAAAATGAAATAGCACGCCGGAGAACACTGGCAATTATCTCCCATCCGGATGCCGGAAAAACAACGTTAACCGAAAAATTATTACTCTACGGCGGAGCACTCGAGCTGGCCGGATCAGTAACCGCCAAAAAAAAACAGAGAGACACAGCATCCGACTGGATGGAACTTGAAAAAAAAAGGGGAATCTCAATCTCCTCAACGGTACTCCAGTTTGAATATAAAAACTACAGATTTAACCTGCTCGATACTCCGGGACATAAGGACTTTTCCGAAGACACTTACCGGGTTCTGACGGCAGTTGACAGCGTTATCATGGTCATCGATGCCGCCAAAGGGATCGAGAGTCAAACTGTAAAACTTTTTGAGATATGCAGGAAACGGCAGATTCCTATCTTCACATTTATCAACAAACTTGACCGCGCCGCAAAGTCACCGCTCGAACTTATCGATCAGATAGAAGAGGTCTTGGGAATAGAGGCATTTCCGGTAAACTGGCCGATTGAGAGCGGTACCACATTCAAAGGGCTCTATGACCGTTTGAACAAACAAGTTCATCTTTTTGAACGGTCGGTCGGCGGTGTGTACAAGGCACCATTTTCTATTCACAACATAACAGATCCAGCATTTAAAAACATAATGTTTGAGTCTGTCTACAACGATTTTATCGAGGAGATTGACCTTCTTGATAACGCTCATGTCGGATTTGACCGCGATCAAGTCTTAAAAGGTGAGCTCTCGCCTGTATATTTCGGTAGTGCGTCAAACAACTTCGGGATCGAGCTTCTTTTGAATGGATTCCTCGAGTTTTCAAGTCCGCCTGCCCCGAGAAAGACTATCGGCGGAGAAACTTTGCAGCTGGACGGCAGCCTATTCTCCGCCTTTATCTTTAAAATACAGACTAACATGAATCCGATGCATAGAGACAGGATGGTTTTTGCGAGAGTTTGCTCCGGTAAATTTCAGAGAGACTTAAAAGTTTTCCACACCAGAACCGGTAAAGAGATCCGCCTCTCCAGCGCCCACAATGTTTTCGGCAAGGAGAGAGAGACCGCTGACGAATCTTACCCGGGAGATATCATCGGTTTTATAACCAATACCGATTTTAAGATCGGAGATACAATCAGCTCCGGTCCGGGAATAGTCTTTGAAAAAATTCCCCGTTTTGCCCCGGAACTCTTCGCCTACATACACAACGTTAACACATCGACACTTAAGTCATTCCGCAAAGGACTCGAACACCTTTTAGCGGAAGATATAGTACAGACATTTCAGATCGACAGTCAGTACAAGAGTGTCCCACTGCTCGGCGCTCTTGGTACTCTGCAGTTTGAAGTTCTGCAGTACAGGTTAAAAGATGAATATGGCGTCGAGACTAATCTCGAGATTATGCCGTGGACCGTGCTTCGTTGGGTTGACAGCAAGATCGACACCGAAACATTAAAGAGTAAACTGGCATACGGCGGAGTTGCCGGAGTTGACGATCAGAACAAGCAGGTTGTTTTCTTTGAGAGCGACTGGAGATTTAACATTTTTCAGGACAAAAACCCCGACATTAAGATGCTCGATTTTCTTACAGAGTTTTAGACTTTTTTATTGCGCTGTGTGGGAATGGGATTAATCCGGAGGTATCAAAAACTGGAGCTGCTGGAGGTTCCTGTAAAAATCAAATAAACTTGATTTTTACAGGAACCTTACCAAATAATCCCCCCTATATTTTAAAAGAATCAATCTTATCTTTTATCACACCGATATTTTCCGAGTTCACATTTGCAATCTCATTTAATTCTATTATCGACTTGGAAATTTCGCTTGTTCCGATAGAGATCTCATTCACACCGGAAAGATTTTGAGAAGACAGCATACTTATCTGATTTAATGATTCTGTAACCATGCCGGCGTCAGCTCCAATGGAAGCTGCCATATCTTTAACATTATTAGTAATTTCATTTATGGAGGAGAGTGCGATTGTGATCTCCTTAGTGCCGGTATTCATCTCCGTCAAAGAGAGATTCATCTCAGAAAAGGCTTTATTAACTTCGGTAATGTTCATTATAACAGCATCAAAGATCTCACCTGATCTCCCTGTGCTGTCAACAGCCGAATTAATCTTATCAATTATACTTTTAACTGATAATGATATATTTTTTGCATTATCACCGGTAGTTTCTGCCAGCTTCCTGACCTCATCAGCGACTACGGAAAACCCCTTCCCTGCCTCACCCGCATGAGCCGCCTCTATCGAGGCATTCATTGCAAGTATATTTGTTTCTGATGCCACAGAATTAATAATACTTAACATCGAACTTATCTCATTAACTGCTCCGGAAATGTCGTTTATATGTTCAAGAGTCTCCTTCATACTCTCGGCACCTCTATTCGCCTTAACCGTCAACTCATCTACAAACCTCTTTTTTTCATCTGCAATCTGACTTATACTTCCCACCGAAGCAATAAGTTCCTCGATAGAAGATGATGCAAGAGACATTGCTCCGGACTGCTCACCTATCTTAAGATTAATTACCTTTATTTTTTCATTAATTCCATCGATCCTGTCCTTAGCTCCAAGGAGTTCCGTATTTAAATCGCCGGTCTTTTCTGATATAGAAGTCATAGTTGCAGACAACTCCTGAACTGTTGCCGAGAGTTCAGTTACATTAGCAGATAGCCTAACCCCAAAACTCCTGCTGTTATCCATAACTCTCTTAATATCACTTATTATAACCGCTAATTTTTCAACAAAAACATTAAAATGCCCCGACAGATCTCCCACCTCATCATCAGAATCAATCTTAAGCCTTTTAGTAAGATCCCCGTCACCGGTCGAGATATCCAAAAAGAGATTTCTGGCATTCACTATTCCGCGGCTTACTCTGCTTATGATAAAATAACTTAAAAAGATTATTAAGATTATAACAAAAACCGTAACTCCGATAATCAAAAAAACCGATCTGAACAAAGGCTTAACAAGCTCCTCTTTACTGTGAGTGTAAACAATAATCCAGTCCAATTTTTCATGATACTTTATATAAGCATATTTTTTTTCTGAAGCGGAATTGTCCGATTTCTTATAATTATATTCATAAATTCCACTCTTCTTTTCAAAATATTTCTCTGTAAGATCATCTCCGGTAACAGCGTCCTTTGATTTAACTACTTTATTAACAAGAGACTGATCATAATATGCTATATACTTACCACTTCTATCCTTAATGAACGGATATGACTTATCACTGTTATCTTTATAAAGATTCTCATTTAATTTTGCAAGATCCTCTTTCATTATAACCAGCATCTCACGTTCGATATTATCAATATATTCACCTGTACCTATAACCCATCCCCATGGAGCAAAGAGTCTCGCATACCCAATTTTGGGAGAAGCATTTTCATCGCCGAGTTTTCTAAAATAATACTCAACAAAAACCTCCCCATTTTTAACCGCTCCATCAACAAGCTCTCTTACCATTCTCTTACCATTGACATCCTTCACCTCGCTCCTATCCATCCCCTCCTGAGCCGGATTGGGCGGGAGAACCATCAGCTTATAATCTGTATTATCAACCCAAAAATATCCGTCAACTCCGTATCTCAAATTCCTTAAAATATCTTTAGCCATTTTTTGAGCTTTATCTTTGGAAAATTCCCCTTTCTGACTCTTTTCATATATTGCATTAACGAGACTTACTGCGGTTTCAACCTCACTCTTTAAACGATCTTTCACACCCTGATTTTTCATAGCACGGTACTGTTCCATATTTGTATGGAAAGTATCCACCACATAGTAAACATTATTGATAGCCTGATTATTTGTGCTGTCTGCCTCTCTTTTTGTACTGCCGTAAACGAGTAAAGAGTTTATAGCAAGGAGAAACATAAAAGCTCCCAACACAGAGATAACCATAGGAATAAGAATCTTGTTTTTTATCGACTTACTCATTTTTAATCCGCCTTATTAAAAATAATCTAACTATAGGGCATCTCTAATAACCTGCTTTGTTTCATACTCGCTCTTTTTCTCATATACTTCGTCGCCGAAATCCTCACATAAACAGATTATGCTGTGGTTTCTGCTTCTCGTCTATGAGAAAACCTGCTTTGTTTGAAATGCAAAGTAGGTTATTAGAGGTTCCCCATAAAAAAAGTATAGTTGGATTTAATATCATTTGCAATAAGCACGCAAGATATAAACCATAAAACAGCAATCCTGCCCTGTAAAAAATCACCCCTGAATTATATTGCAAGCAATCTGCAACTGTGATAAGGTAATTTAATTCGTATTAAAGAATAGGAGTAACAATGTTTCTTATAAAAAAATCACAATTTATAATCCTCACTATGTTGTGCATATTCGCAGCATCAGCCGCAAACATCAATCTATATATAAACGATCCGGCAAAACTCGGGGAACAGTTAACGGGTAAATCGGATCTGGAAAAGCTCATAATCATCGACAACTTCATAAAAAAATATCCGCAGAACACGGCTTATCACAAAATGAAGGCAAAAATAGAACTCTCCGTTAAAGATTATAAAAGTGCCCTTGAAACTTCACTCAAAGGACTCACCCTTAATAATGATGACGGAGATCTGCTTACCATAGCGGGGATGTGCTATTTTTTCACAGGCGACAGTAATAACGCCGACATATATTACCGGAAAGCATTAAAATCCGGGAATCAAAGCGCCGCATTTTTACTCACACTCCTTGACAACAGCAGAATAAACATTCCTCAACAAACGCAGACTCAAACACAACAGCCGGAAAACAGAACTCCGGACTACAAAGCACTCGAAAAATCGTATCTCAAGGATAACACCAACGATCAGACAGACTATACCTACCTTTATCAGAACACAGACATCTTCATAAAGTCATCAGACACTTACGATTATACTGTAACCGGAGCGGCCAGAGTCAACACACTCAAGGGGAGTGCGGAGTTTAAGGACTTCTCGATGTCGTTTGACTCGTTCCTTTTTAGCCCAGATGTGATAAAGGGCGGCATCATACAGCCCGACGGCTCTGAGAATGTTATCCCGGCTAAAAATCTTGTAGTTGCCGATAAAAAAGAGGAAGGCAACATATTCTCAAATAAAAAATATGTAATGATCCCGTTCGCCGATATAAAACCGGGTTCTATCGTAAACTACACTATCCATTTTAAATCTACAGGCAAAAGATCAGTTGACAAATTCAGTTACAGATACTACTTCGGCTCATACTCCGGAATCTTTCAAA
>JBFZEO010000024.1:0-2571 GCA_041306845.1 Spirochaetota bacterium | reverse complement strand
TTTTTGATCGTCAGCCAATTCATGTTTTTCATCTTTATCTTCGTCGTCTTCACTCTCTTCATCATCATCTTCTTTTTCCTGTTCATCAAAAACAGATTTTTTTACCTCTGCCGGTTTCACGGATGACGGGGTCTCTTTCTTTTCTGTTTTTAATGTTGATGTCGAAGTCTGCACCGGAGGGGCTCCGGCAGCTGCCGATACAAATGTCCGTTTATTGCCCGAAGAACCGCCGCCTGACGATTTACCAGATTTTGATCCGCTGCTTAACGCCCTTATTATCAGAAAAATAATCAAGATGAGGAGAAGTATAGTTAATCCGGCAATTATGTATAACAAAGGAATATTAAAAAATTTAATATTCATAAGCTTGTTAACTGTCTCATTCTCACTGATAACGCTTAGAATTTTTGGTTTACCATTCTCGTCATGAGAGGATATATCGGATCCAGAGCCGATTTTACCATTCTCAACACCCGCTAAACCAGCACTCTCACCGGCAGCCGCTTTTTCTTCAGATGGTGTCAGTTCTCTTATGGGAGAGTCATCACTTATACTATCTTTAGTTTTTTTATCTTTACCAGTCTTTGTTTCACTGATTTTTTGCTGTTCATCTTTATAGTACTGTTTCAGATCAATCTCTGTCGAATCTGCTCCGTCTACAAGTGCCAGCACATAATTTTTTTTGCTTCTTACCTCTTTCTCGTTAATGGTGAAACTCACTGTGATGTTATATCTTTTCTGTCTGTTAAAGAAGAGATCTGTTATATCTTTCTCAGTCGGCCTACTTATCACTTTGCCCGCTGATGACTCTGCAAGTTTTATCAGCGGTGTGTTCTTTGACGGATCAGCCTTAGAAAAATAATTAAAATAAAAGAAAGGCGTCTCGGATTTTAGATCTGCCGGATTAAAAAGACTGCCGATATCATCGCCATCAGAAAAAAGTATAATATAAGGATAATATTGACTGTAATCGGATGATGCAAGTTCTCTTTGTTGTTCCTTGATAATGTCATTGATCGTATCATAGATCCTGCTCTTTCGCCCCTCTCTTACGAGATTACGAACATTGTCACCCGCCTTGCCATCTTTGAGATCAGATAAACCATATATCACCGTATGAGAATCATTTATCTTAAAAATTTTAAGGAGATCGTTTTGTCCCATTTTAGAGATAATAAACTGCAGACGGCTTCGCATCTCAAGAAAATCACTAAGACGGATCGATCCGCTGTTATCCGCAAGAACATAATAAAGATTCTTATATTCCGGAACGGTTAATTTATATGCCTCAAACTTAGCTCCATTCAACAGAAGCTGCAGCTTTTCCGGCTCCGATATGTTGTGGAGAATTATCTCGATAGAATTATCTTTAAAATTAACCTTATCTACTTTGAGCTCTTCACCATAAGAAGAAAAAACGGTTATGAGTAAAAAGAGTATTATTTTTTTCATTGCGTCATCCTTTAGTTAAAAAGACTTTTATAAGACGTTACAATATCCGCTGCTTCCGGATTGTCCTTGAATGTAAAATCGATCTTATAATCGTAAAGGATTTCTGACTCAACAACGGAACCCTCTGTGATAGTTCCTTTAAAGGAAGCATCCTCTTTCCCATTAAGGAGAACAACAAGAGCTGCCTCGCCTCCGGTATAAAGTCTGAAAGAACTATTGCAGATGAGTCTTATACCTGAAGTTGTAGGATTAACATATCTGAACATTTTTACGTTGAGTGGAATGTATAATTTGTCTTGTATAAGGAACAGTGTGTATTTGGAATCCTTATCCGGCTCTTTTGCCGATATGGACTGCGCGAGTTTTTTCAGGTGAGCCCTGTTTCTGTTCAGTTCCTTAAGTTCCTCCATTTTATTAATGAAAGCCTCAAGCCTCGCTCTCTCAGCACTGAAGTCGGCACCGCTCGACTTGGCAGCCGCAAAGAGATCAAAATAGATAACCTCTTCAGAAACAATTTTAACATTCTTATTTTCATAGAATATAGTAAAAAAATGTTTTTTGTTCTCTATCCTGGAAACATTGTCGAGATCTTTAGACAAATCCTTGTGATAAAGATGGGTTGTATCAACTCCCTGATCTTTTAAAGATTGGAAGAGGATATCCTGATTCTCTCTATTACATATATAATGAACCATATTCTCCGGGGTGAACCGGATATTTTGCTTCTCTTTAGAGTAATCTATCTTAGATGCGTCGGGGATAACTATGAACCCGACTCTCGACTGAATATTCTTGTCAAGAACATCCGAATTCCCTATCCTTAGAAATGAACAATCATCTGCCGATGATTGGCCCGTGTAAATAATGAAACAATTTCTGTCAATCTGAAAAACTCTTCTATCCATATTGCCCCCTCAAGCATACCGTAAGAAAGTTTTATAAAAATATTATAAAAACCGGCAATTGTAACGCCGTCTACGATATTTTTATACTTTTGACTACATTTAATTACAAAAGTCGTCCGATGTCAACAAATTTAGCTTAAAAAACAGATGTTTGTTGTAAGGAAGTTCCAAGAATATGTTTTTATGATTTGTAAATTTTTGATCCAGCAATATC